>CANJSR010000215.1 GCA_947476855.1 Acetobacteraceae bacterium | reverse complement strand
GATCGCCACGGGCCGCATCTCCTCCTACCCCGAACGATCGTCCTACCAGCTCATCATCGAACGGATGGAGTATGCCGGGGCCGGCGCCCTGCTGGCGCGGATCGAGATGCTGCGCGTCCGCCTGGCGGCCGAGGGCCTGTTCGACGCCGCCCGCAAGAAGCCGCTGCCCGGCCTGCCCCAGGTGATCGGCGTCGTCAGCAGTGAGCGCGGCGCGGTGATACAGGACATCCTCACGACGATCGCCCGCCGCTTTCCCCGCACCATCCTGCTCTGGCCCGTCCCGGTACAGGGCGAAGGCGCGGCCGAACGCATCGCCGCCGCGATCGAGGGCTTCGACGCCCTGCCCACCGACGGTCCCGTGCCCCGCCCCGACGTCCTGATCGTCGCGCGCGGCGGCGGCAGCCTGGAAGACCTGATGGCCTTCAATGAAGAAATCGTCGTCCGCGCCGCCGCGAACTGCCGCATTCCGCTGATCTCCGCCGTCGGGCACGAAACCGACACGACGCTGATCGACTTCGCCTCCGACCAGCGCGCGCCCACACCCACGGCCGCGGCCGAGATGGCGATCCCGGCGCGGAGCGACCTGCTCGCCGACCTGACGCAGAAGGCGTCCCGCCTGATCGGCGCGCTGAACCGCGTGACGCAGGAGCGGCGGCTGCGCCTGTCCCGCGCCGAACGCGGCCTGCCCGACCTGCCGGCCCTGGTCGGCACCGCCCGCCAACGCCTCGATGACCGCGCCGACCGGCTGCATCTGGCGTTGCCCAACCTGGTGCAGCGCCGCCGCCAGGCCCTCAGCGGCGCCGTCGCCCGCCTGCCCGACCTGCCCGCCAGGCTGGGCGCCATGCAGGATCGCGTACGCGAACGAGGCGTCCGGCTGCTGCTGGCCCTGCCCAACCTGGTCGGGACGCGCCGATCCGAACTCGACCTTTCCGGCCAGAAACTGGGTTCCGCCCTGCGCCAGGCGGTCGGCACCATCCACAACCGCGCCAACCGGCTGCTGGGCCGGGTGACCGACGCCCCCCTGCGCTCCAGCCTCCGAGAAGCCACAGCCCGCCTCGAAGGCACCGCCGCTCGGCTTGAATCCGTGTCCCCCCTGGCGGTCCTGGGCCGAGGCTATGCCCTGGTATCCGACAGCAGCGGCCACCCCTTGACCAGCGCCGCCACGGTCAAGCCGGGGGCAAGGCTGTCATTGCGGTTCGCGGATGGGGAAGTGCGGGCGACCGCGGATGGGAAACGAGGCCCGGATCGGCAGGGCACTCTGCCGCTTTGAGGCGGCGCCGGGAGACACCGTCCCCGCCCCCCCGGCCTGGGGGGGGCCGGGCGCCCCGGGGCCCCCCATGACGAAGGCGGGGAGCCGCCGCCACGACGGGGCAGGCGGGGACCGACGTCAAGCCCCCCAACCCTACCCCGCCGGCTTGTACCACCCCGGCGCCCGCTTTTCCCGGAACGCCGACGTCCCCTCATGCCCCTCATGCGAGTGCCGCTGCGTCCAGCCCTCATGCGAGAGCATCCCGATCTGCCGCTCATCCAGCGTCAGGCCATTTGCGCCCAGGAAGCTGGACTTGGTCATCGCGATCGCTGTCGGGCCGCCCAGGAAGATCGCGTCGATCACCCCGGCCAGCTTCTCCTCCACCTGCGATGTCGCCACGACCTCGTGCACCAGGCCGATCCGGGCGGCCTCATCGGCCCCAAAGCGTTCCCCCGTCAGGGCATAGCGCCGAGTCTGACGCAGCCCGATCGCGTTGATCATGTGAGTGGAAATCGGCGTCGGCGCCACGCCCACCCGGATTTCGGTAATCCCGAACTGAGCATCCGGCGTGGCGAACGCCACATCGACGCAGCAGACGATCCCGACCCCGCCGCCAAAGCACGCCCCGTGCACGATCGCGATGGTCGGCTTCGGGAACTCATTCAGCAGCGCCATCGCCTTGGTCGTCGCATACGACGCCGCATAGTTCTGCGCCGGCGGATAATGCGCCACCTGCCCCAGCCACTTGATGTCCGCCCCGGCCTGGAAGTGCCGGCCCGCCCCGCGGATCACCAGGCACCGCACCGAGTCGTCCTTTGCCAGCCGTTCCAGTCCGGCGATCAACTGGTGCAGCATGTCCTCGTTATAGGCGTTCCCCACCTCCGGCCGGTTCAGCGTCGCCGTCGCCACGCCGCGATCGCTGATCTCCAGCAGTACCAGGTCCTTGGTCATATCGTCACCTTCGCCGGGTCGGTGTTGGCACCGCATACCAGGACGCCGACCCGCGCCCCGGACGGAGGATTGAACCGGCCGGACAGCAACGCTGCCAGGGCCGTCGCGCCACCCGGTTCGGCGATCAGCCGGAACCGGTCCCACAAGGCCTGGCGCGCCGACAGGATCGCCTCATCGGTCACCAGCACGGCCTGCCGGACAAAGGCCTGGGCGATCGGAAACATCTCCGCCCCGACCTGTCGGGCGCCCAGGCTGTCAGCCGCGATGCCGCCCACCGGAGCATCGACCGGGCGGCCCTCCCGCAGCGCGGTGTGCAACGTCGGGCAGCCCTCGGGCTCCACGCTGACCACCTGCACCGAACCCGCGTACCAGGCCGCGATGCCGCCGATCAGCCCGCCGCCGCCCGTCGCGACCAACACATGGGTCAGGTCGGGAGCGTCCATCTCAAACTCCCGCCCCACGGTCCCCTGCCCGGCCAGCACGTCGGGATGGTCATAGGCATGGATCTCCAGCGCCCCCGTCTCGGCCTGACGCGCACGAGAGGCGGCCAGCGCCTCGGCATAGGCGGACCCGACACGGACGACGCGGGCGCCATAGCTCGCGATCCGAGCCACCTTTGCCTCGGGCGTCGTCTCCGGCACGAAGATTTCCGCCACGATCCCCAGCGCCCGCGCGGCATAGGCCACCGCCGCGCCATGGTTGCCGCCAGACGCCGCGATCACACGCTCGGGCAGCGACGGCAGCGACAGCAGCCGGTTGAACGCCCCGCGCGGCTTGAAGCTGCCCGCGTGCTGCAGCAACTCCAGCTTCAGGGCGACCGGCGATTCGATCCCGAACTCCCGCCCCGGAACCCGCAGCAACGGTGTGTGGCGAACATGCCCGTCCAGGCGGAGGGCGGCGGCGGCAATTGCGGAACGGCTGAGCATGATGAAGCCGACGCTGGCACGGCGGGGCAGTCGCGACAAGACGCTTCCCTTCCGTCGCGATCCAGACCACATTGCCACGATGCAACCCGCTCGGCTTGTGCATGGAAGTTGTGCCGCCCGTGATGGTCAGGCGATCCTGGTGATCGGCCCGCCCGGGTCAGGCAAATCCGACCTCGTCCTTCGTCTCCTGGGCCGCGGCTTCATACTCGTCGCCGATGACCAGGTGCGGATCGCCGAGGGCATGGCCTCCGCCCCGCCCGCCCTGGCCGGGCTGCTGGAAACACGCGGCCTCGGGATCACCCGGCTGCCCTGTGCGGACCAGGCCCGGATCGCCCTGGTCGTGGATCTGTCCGCCGCCGCGCCCCGCCTGCCGGAACCCCGGCGCCACCCAACCCTGGATGTTCCCATCGTCCAGATCGATCCCACCGCCGCCTCCGCCGCCGATCGGGCCATCCTGGCGCTGGATTGCGCCCTGGGGCGCGTCAGCCAACTCGCCGGAGCCTTCGCGGCATGACCACCCCCGCCAGCCTCTCCGTCGTCGTCGTCACCGGCCTGTCAGGCGGCGGCAAGGCGTCCATCCTCCGCGTGCTGGAGGATGTCGGGTATGAGGCCGTGGACAACCCGCCGCTGACGATGCTGGAAGACATGGTCACGCGCGGGAACCGCAAGCTCGCTTTGTGCGTCGACACACGCACCCGCGGCTTCGACGCCACCCTGGTGCTGGAGGCGCTCGGCCGGCTGCGGCGCAATCCGGCCCTGCGGGTCGAACTGGTCTTCGCCTGGGCCAACGACCAGGCGCTGCAACGCCGCTACACCGAATCCCGCCGCCGCCACCCGATGGCGCCGCAGGGCAGGGTTGCGGATGGCATCAAGGCCGAACAGGACCTGACGGCGCCGCTGCGGGAAAACGCGGACCTGGTGATCGACACCTCCGACCTGCCGCTGCCCGCGCTGCGACGTCTCATCGAGCAACACTATGGCTCCGATCCCGAATCCGGAGAGGCGCGGATGGTCGTCAACCTGACGTCCTTCGGCTTTCCGCGCGGCCTGCCGCCCGAGGCCGACATGGTTTTCGACGCCCGGTTCCTGACCAACCCCCACTACGACGCCGCGCTGCGCCCCTACACGGGGCTTGATCCGGCAGTGCGGGCCTATATATCCGCCGATCCGGACCACGATGCCTATTTCGACCGGATCGTGGCCCTGGTCGACCTGGTCTTGCCGAGGTTCGTGCAAGAGGGCAAAAAATACGCGACGATCGCGATCGGCTGCACCGGTGGCCGTCACCGGTCGGTCCATCTGATAGAAAAACTTGCCGAACACCTTGCCGCCGACGCCAACAACGGGCATGGCGGTACCGAATGGCGAACGCATGTGACTCACCGCGAACTTGTGCGGGAAGGACATGAGCTCGCTGATCGGATGCACCGCCCGGTGCCGCGCCGGGACATGGTTGATAGCGGCGAAGGCACGCGGCCCTCGTCGGTTCAGGCACAGGAGGCCTGAGGAACACCAATGATCAGCCATAAACACAACAGGTCCACGCTTGTCGGGGCCGGCCGGGACACGCCGAACCGCCCATGATCGGCATGATCCTGGTCACCCATGGCCGTCTGGCCGAGGAACTGCGTTCCGCGATGGAGCACGTGGTCGGCGCACAGCGCAACGTCGACACCGTCTGCATCGGGCCCGACGACGACGTGGACAACCGGCGCGCCGAGATCGAGGCCTGTATCGACCGCTGCGACACCGGCGACGGCGTCGTCCTGCTGACCGACATGTTCGGCGGCACCCCCTCCAACCTCGCCATCTCGATGATGGAACGCGGCGGGGTCGAGGTGATCGCGGGCGTCAACCTGCCCATGCTGGTCAAGCTGGCCAAGGTCCGCTCCAGCCAACCCCTCGCGGTCGCGGTGAACTGCGCCGAGGAAGCCGGCCGCAAATACATCGCCGCCGCGTCCCATGTCCTGCATGGCTGCCGCGGCACGCCCCGCCCCAAGGCGGGATGCGCGTGACAATGGCCTGGGTGTCGGCCAACGGCCCCCATGTCTGATCCGGGCGCCACCGTCCTGACGCGCAGCGTCGTGATCCCCAACAAGCGGGGCCTGCACGCCCGCGCCGCCGCCAAGTTCGTGACCCTGGCCGAACGCTTCGGCGCCTCCGTCGACGTGCTGCGCGACGGCCAGACCGTCTCCGCCCGCTCCATCATGGGTCTCATGATGCTCGGCGCCGGCCGTGGGGCCACCATCGAACTCCGTGCCGAGGGCTGGGACGCCAAGGAAGCGCTGGAAGCGCTGGCGGGCCTGGTGGAGGCAGGCTTCGATGAACGCGACTAGGCCGCCACCCCCACAGCACCGGCGCCTCGCCCGCCCGACCTCCCCCGAAGCCACCCGACCCGAACGCCAGTTCATCGGCATCCCCGTCTCGGCCGGTGTCGCCATCGGCCCGGTCTTCGGCGCCAGTGAACCCGAGCCGGTGATCGCCCGCCACAAGATCCAGGCCTCCGACATCGCGGCCGAGGGCGCCCGCCTGGAAGCGGCCGTCGCCCAATCCCGCAAACAACTGACGAAGCTGCGCGGCCGGCTGACCATCCTGCCGGAAGACAGCCAGACCGAGATCGCGCCCCTCATCGACGCCTATAGCCGTATGCTGGGCTCCTCCCGGCTGATGCGCGGCGTGCGACGTCGGATCGAGGACACGCTGCTGTCGGCGGAAAGCGCCGTCATGGCCGAGGCGGACGCCATCGCCGACGCCATCATGGAACAGGCCACCTCCGACTCGTCGGCCGAGGACCTGGCCAGCCTGCGCCGGCGAGGCGACGAAGTGCGCGAGATCGCGCGCCGTCTCGTCCGCAACCTCACCCGCGCGCCCTTCCGCAGCTTCGCCGCACTGCCCGACGGCGCTGTCCTGATCAGCGAAGAACTGCGCCCCGCCGATGCCGCGCTGCTGGACCCGTCGCGGCTCGCCGGGGTCGCCACTGAGGAAGGCGGCGCCGATGGTCATACCGCCGTCATGCTGCGTGCCCTGGGGGTGCCCGCGGTGCTGGGCGTCACCGGCCTCGCCCACGCGATGCGGCCGGGCGACACGGCGATCGTCGACGGCATCGCCGGGACCGTCATCCTCAATCCCTCCCCCGCCAGCCTGATCGCCGCTCGGCGCGCCGTCACCGCCTTCGCCCGCGAACGCCAGCGCTATGCCCGCCTGCGCCGCCTGCCGGCCGAGACCGAGGACAATGAACCGGTCGAGCTTCAGGCCAACCTGGAACTGCCCGTCGAACTGCCGCTGATCGTGCAGTCCGGCGCGGTCGGGATCGGCCTGCTGCGGACCGAGTTCCTGTTCATGAACCGGGAAACCCTGCCCGACGAGGACACGCAGACCGAAACCTACCGCGCGATCGTGGAGGCCATGCACGGCGACCCGGTGACCATCCGCGTGCTGGACTGGGGCGGCGAGAAGGAGATCGAGGCACTGGCCAACGCCGGCTATGTCCCCGACATCGCCGATGTGAACCCGGCCTTGGGCATTCGTGGCATCCGCCTGCTGCTGCGCCAGCCGGACCTGCTGGAAACCCAGTTCGCCGCCATCCTGCGCGCCGGCGCCGCCGGCCCGGTGCGCGTCCTGCTGCCGATGGTAACCAATGTCTCGGAGGTCAGGGCCGCGCGGGATATCTATGACCGCGTCATCCGCCGCCTGCGCCGCCGCGGCGAACGGATGCCCGAGAAGCCGCCGCCGTTGGGCATCATGATCGAAACCCCGGGGGCGGCGCTGGCCGCCGACGCCCTGGCGCTGGAGGCCGACTTCTTCGCCATCGGCACCAACGACCTGACCGCCTACACCCTGGCGGTCGACCGCGCGGATGCCGACGTGGCGTCGCTGTACGATCCGATACACCCGGCCGTGCTGCGCCTGGTGCAGTTCGCGACCGAGGCCGCGTTGCGCATCCGGATGCCGGTGTCCGTCTGCGGGGAAATGGCGTCGAACCCGATGCTGACCCCCCTGCTGCTGGGGATCGGGCTGCGCTCCTTCAGCATGAGCGCCTCGGCCGTGCCGCGCGTGAAGCAGGCGGTGCGCGGCGTGGAAATCGATGCCTGCGTGAGGCTCGCCCGCCGCGTCATGGAACAGTCGGACGCCGACCGCATCCGGGAAATCGTCGCGGGCTTCGGCAAGGAAGGCTGAGAGACCCTTCCCTGCCCCGGCCCGATCGGGGTTGCTACACCCGCATCGGCATCAGCACATACAGCGCGCTCGGGTCCGCGGCGTCCTGCACGACCGTGGGGGCGGAGCCGTCGGCGAAGCGGAATTCCACCTGGTCGGCGATCTGGTCGGTGATGTCGTTCAGGTAGCGGGCCTGAAAGCCGATCTCCAGCGGGCCGGCATCGAACTTCACATGCTCCCCATCCAGCTCCTCGCTCGCGGTGCCCTGCTCGGGGCTGGCCGCGGACAGGACCAGCAGGTCGCGCGCCAAGGACAGCTTCACCGGGCGGGAGCGTTCGGAGGAGATCGCGGCGACACGTCCGACCGCATCGGCGAAGTCCTTCTTGCCGACGCGCAGGATCTTGTCGTTGCCGCGTGGGATCACGCGTTCGTATTCCGGGAAGGTCCCGTCGATCAGCTTGCTGGTCAGCAAGACTTGGTCCGCATGGAACTGGATGCGCGTGTCGGACAGCGCGACCTCAACATTCCCGGTCACCTCATCGACCAACTTGCGGAGTTCGTTGACCGTCTTGCGGGGGATGATCACGCCGGGCATGGACCCTGCGCCCTCGGGCAGCGGTTCCTCGACCCGGGCGAGGCGATGCCCGTCGGTCGCGACCGCGCGCAGCACCTTCACGCCGTCATTCTCGGTCGCG
>CANJSR010000214.1 GCA_947476855.1 Acetobacteraceae bacterium | reverse complement strand
GCATCGGCGGCGGTCGCGGGTTCACGGTCGAGGCCGCGCTTGCCCATCACATACACGCGCACGGCGGCGTGCGGGACCTGGGTTGCGACATCCAGGTCGAAGGGGCGGGCTTCGAGGGCGTTGAGGTAGTCGGGGAAGCTGTGCCAGTTCCAGGGCAGGCCTTCCGTCAGAACGACTTCGGGGATGTCTTCCACGCCCTCCATCAGTTTCACGAGCATGTCCCGTTCCTCGGGCCGGCAGGGGGCGAAGCCGACGCCGCAATTGCCGATCAGCGTCGTGGTGACGCCGTTCCAGGATGACGGGGTGATCTGGCTGCTCCAGGTGACCTGGGCGTCGTAGTGGGAATGGGGGTCGATGAAGCCGGGCGTGACGATACGGCCCTTGGCGTCGATTTCCTCCCGCCCGCGGGCCGAGACTTTCCCGATGGCGGTGATCTTGCCGTCCTGGATGGCGATGTCGGCTTGGAATGGCTCCGCGCCCGTGCCGTCGATGACGGTGCCGTTGCGGATGACGAGATCGGTCATGGAACTGCTCCCTCTTTGGGAGTCATCCTGACGGAAGCGGTTTGGCGCAACAAGGGCGACGCGTGCCCGTCCCCGCCGGTGTAACCGCCCTGTGACACGGGTTTGTTACCGCGCCGACACAGGCCGGCCCCGTGCCGGAGAAAATTTACCACGCCGTTACGACCGCGACATTCGATGACGACGCGGCCCCGGCATGATCCGCACCATCGAAGCCGCCAGTCGATGCAAAGCGAGATCATCCATGAGCACACCTGTATTGGCCAACAGCCGCCGCCTGATCAGGGCCACCATCACGGCCATGGCTGCCATCTCCGTGCTGGGCATGATCGCGACCAGCGTCCAGGCCGCGCCGATCACCCGGACTTTTACCTTTGCGGCGACGGATTTCATCGGAGTCGCGCCGGTCGATCCGGCCATGGGCACCTTTACGGTGACCTTTGATCCGGCCGGTCTCGTGGAAGTCTTCGATCAAACGAGCATTTCCCTGGTCAGCCTGAACTTCAGCCTCGGGTCCCAACTCAGCTTTGGCTACCGCCCCGCGCTGGACCAGCTCGTCATTGGCGGCCTGCAGGACGGCGCGAACTTCCTGAGCGATGGCAACTTCGATTTCGGCCTGGCCTTCACCGGCGCGTCGGGCGCCATGCAAACCCCGACCAACTTCATTCTGGTGCAGGGCGGGGAGATCTTCCAGGCGACCAACATCCAGGTCTCGCTCGTGCCAGTCCCGGAACCAGTGCCCGAGCCGATGTCCCTCGCCATGCTCGGCATGGGCCTGACCGGAATGGCCTTCGCGCGCCGGCGCAAGGCCGCGCGGGCGAACACCGGCGCCTGACCCCAACAAATCAAAGGATCATTCCATCATGCGCAACACGTTCCTGAGCACGGCCATTGGCTTCGCTGCCCTTGCCACGCTTGGCCTGACCGCCACCGTCGCGGATGCCGCGCCGATCACGCGTACGTTTACGTTCTCGGGCACCGACACCGGCGTGCCGTCGATTGATCCCGTGATGGGAAGTGTCACCGTCACGTTCGATCCGTCGGTTGATGTCCTGGACCAGACCAGCGGCATCACCCTGCACAGCCTCAATATGCCGCTCGGGTCGCAGATTTCATTCAGTTACGAAACATTGTTCAACGCGCTGGAGATTGGGGGCCTGCAGGGCGGGGCGGCCGGTCTCGCCGTCGGATTCGACGACTTCGCGCTTGTTATTTTCAACGCCGCGACAACACCAACGCCCGGCTTTTTCCTGTTCGGGCTGGCGTCGGAAGGCCAGGTCAGCCACGGCGTCGGTATCCCGAACATGTCGCTTTCGGTCAGCGACGTGCCCGAGCCGATGTCGCTTGCCCTGCTGGGCGTGGGTCTGGCCGGCATCGCCGCCGCGCGCCGCCGCAAGGGCGGAACCGCCGCCACCATCGCCTGAAGCGTCGTCTGTCACGAAAGTCAGATCGCCATGATCAAGAAGTCCCTCGCCCTGGCTGCCCTGCTTGGCCTCGCCGCGACCACCGCCCAGGCAGCGCCGATCACCCGGAGCTTCCATCTCGTGGCATCGGACTTCGATAGCCGCTCACCGCTTGGCGTGGCGGTCATGGACTTCACGGTAACCTTCGATCCCGAGGTCACCACGGTCAATCAAACCGCGGGCATCACGCTGGACGGAGGCAACGTCCTGGTCGGCTCCCCCATGGTATTTGACTACTTCGCGACTGGCGCAGCCGCTGATCGACTCACGGTGGGCGGCCTGGAGGTAGGCCTGAATGGCTTGCACCCACTCAGCTACGACGTCTTTATCTTCATCAATAAAGCGTCGAGCACGGCCCCCTTCTTTGCGGTCTTTAACTATACCGCCGACGTCGCCGGCCAAGAGTTCTCAGCGGGATCGAAATCCCTGACCTATGTCGATGTCCCGCAACAAGTGACCGCGGCGCCCGAGCCGATGTCGCTGGCCCTGCTGGGCGTGGGCCTGGCCGGCATCGCCGCCGTCCGTCGCCGCAAGGCATAGGAACCAGCGGGCCGATGCACGCCTTATTCCGGCATGCCGGACTTCAGCAGCCCCTCGATATAAAGATCGAGTTCGGGACAGTTCCGCATCCGCGCGCGCACCCAACCGACGCGGTAGCCGGGCGCCATCGCCTCATGCCGAGCCCAGGTGTCGCGCGCTTCCTCGATCCGGCCGGTGTTGGCGAGCGCCGCGGCCAGGCCGCGCAGCCCCTGCACCCAGGTCGTGCCGCTGCCCAGCGCCTTGCGCCCCCACTCGATCGCTTCTTCCGGGCGGCCGAGCATCACGAGCGAGATGGCCATGCCGGAGTGGCAGGTGTGGCGGCGCAGGTCGAGGGGGCTGAGGCGCAGGGCGCGGGTGAAGAACGCCAGCGACCGTTCGGGATCGCCCGCGTAGATACGCTCGAACCCGGAATAGGTGCAGACGATCGCCGAATTCGGGTTCAGCGCCATCGCCCGCTCGATCAACGCGCCGGAGGCGTCGAAGTCGCAGGCCGTGTAGGCGATCACGTGTCCGCCCGCGGCCAGCACCATCGGATCGTCCGGCCCGTGTTCCAGCCCGGCGCGGGCGAGGCGATCGGCTTCGGCCAGGTCGCGTTCCCAATCCGCGCTCCAGGTCTGGGAGATCGCGTACAGTAGGTTTTCCGCCGCCAGCGCATAGGGCGGGGCGAAGGCGGGATCACTGGCGATCGCGATGTTCAGCAGGCGCTGCGTCTCGAGCGCGGCCTCGGGGGTCTCGGTATAGAAATGTGCGTGCGCGCGCAGGAAGCAGTCATAGGCGGTCTGGCTGCCGGTGCGCTGGCGCTTGATGCGTTCCAGTTCCGCCGCGCTCATGCGAGGCTCGATCGCGCCGACGATGCTGCCGGTGATGCGATCCTGCAATTCGAAGATGTCGTCGATCACGCCGTCGAACCGGTCGGACCAGGCTTGCAGGCCCGTCTCCGCCTCAATCAACTGCGCCGTGATGCGGACGCGGTTGCCGGATTTCCGGACGCTGCCTTCCAGCACATACCGCACGCCGAGTTCGCGCCCGACCTGCTTCACGTCCACCGCCCGACCCTTGTAGGTGAAGGTGGAGCTGCGGGCGATGACCAGGAACCATTTCACCCGCGACAGGGCGGTGATGATCTCATCGACCATGCCATCGCAGAAATAATCCTGCTCGGGGTCGCCGCTGAGGTTATCGAAGGGCAGGACGGCGATCGAGGGATGGTCGCGCGGGACGACCGGCCCGTCGGTCTGTGGGGCGGTCCGGCCGGCGCCGGCGACCGGATCGACCGCCGATTCGGGCCTGGCGGTGAATTTGTAGCCGACGCCGGGGACGGTCACGATCAGCCGGGGCGCCTTGGGGTCCGGCTCGATCTTGCGCCGCAGACGCCCGACCAGGACATCGACGGCGCGGTCATATGATTCCGACTCCCGCCCCGACACCGCCAACAACAAACTATCCCGCGTCAGGGCTCGGCCCGGGCGGTCGACGAACACCAGCAGAAGGTCGAATTCGGATGGCGTAAGCGGGATTTCCCGGCCGTCTGGCCCGCGCAGGCTGCGCCCGGCCGTGTCCAGGGTCATCCCCTCGATCAGCAGCAGGCCCGTGCGATGATCCGGAGCCTCGGGGAAGATGACGCCGTCGCCCGTCATGTCAGGCCAGCGGTAGGTCGGTGGCTGGGGGTTGCTGGGGCAGGCGGAGCAGCGAGGTCCCGGCATGGCGCGGCTGCGCGCCCCGGCGATCGATGGCTGTGCGGGTGACGGGATCGGTCATGGAAGTGTTCTCTCTCCGAACGTCATCCTTACGTACCCGATCCTTGTCAACAAGGCCGCGCTATTCCCACCAGCCGGGACCGCCTGGCCGGATGGATCAGGCCGCGGCCTTGAGTCCCTTGACGATCATGTCGATGCCCTGCGCGTGCCAGCGCTGCACCGCCTTGTGATCGGCCCCCAGCGCCGCACCCAGCCGTCGCCAGGGAAACAGATGCCGGTCGGTGATCGGGTGGACCAGCGACCGGGCGCCGACGACGCGGCGCAGCACGTAGCGCTCCTGCGGGATCAGGCTGAGCCAGGACATTGCCTCATCCATCCGGGTGATCTTTTCCGAGCTTGGCGCGGGCGGGCGGATGCGGTCACTGCTCCAACCATAGCTGTCGAGCGCGGTCCTCACGATATCGATTGAGGACGTCCGCATGCGCGTGGTCCAGCCCGAGCCGGGCAAGGCGAGGACGGTCGCGCCGGCTTCCTCCAACCGGTAGACGACGAAATCGGCGTCGATCTCGTATTGGAAACGGCCCGAGGGCGTGCGTTTCGTGAGAGTATTGGTCATCGGCGTCTCCTGTGTCAGCGGGGGCGGATCTGCTTGAACGGGACTCCGGCCAGGACGGTGTCCTGTGTGATGGCGGCCCAGGTGACCGGGCTTCCGGCGGGCAGCGGATCGCGGTTCGGATCGGGGGGCGCGGGCACGAAGTCGGGCGGCGGGGGCTTGGCGCCGACGCGGCGTCCGCGCTCGATCACGGTCCAGCGGGTCAGGCCCATGGCGGCGCCGATTTCGTCCCAGGTGCGTCCTTCGGCGCGCAGGCGTCGGATCTGCATGTCCTGTGCTTCGGTCCAGGTGATCTTTCTCGGCATGACGGGGCTCCGCGGCGTTTGAACAAATCAGGAACGGACGCGGTGTTAGTGGATGTGACGCGACGGGTCAATAAAAATAACATTAGGCGGTAGAGGTTCTGACGGCCAGGGCTGGCCAGGGGGTCAGAAAAATGTGGCGCCGCTAACGAATGGCAGTTATACTAACATTCATGAGCGATCCCACCTCCATCGGCCTCCGCATCAAGGAGGCTCGTCAGGCCAAGGGCTGGACCCAGGACCAGTTGGCCCATGCCGTCGATGTCTCCCGCAGCGCTGTTGCCCAGTGGGAGACAGGGCGGGCCGGCCAGGTCACCGGGAACCTGACCCGGATCGCGGCGACGCTGGATGTCGGGGTGGAATTCCTGATGCATGGCGGCGACAAGCGTGCGCCGACGGTGGCCAGCCAGGGGGATGAGCTGGCGATGCTGCGGCTTTACCGGGAATGCAGCCCCGAGGACCGGCAGCTTCTGCTTCGAATGGCGCGCCGGCTGGCGGCCATGGCGGTGGCGGCGTGATTTTTTCGGATGGTGCTACCCCATGTCCGGTGAGGAAGCGGGGGAGTGGAGGGCAGGGTTGGTGCGGGGATCACCGGCCGCTGATCGGCACGGAGGAGAAGGGAGGGCGTCACGGAGGGAAGCGGAGGGTGTCTGGATTCCGGCCCTTGCGACCAACCCTTTTTTCTCCCCGGCCTTCGTGACTCCTCCCTGTTTCTCCGTGCTTCCCATACGCCAGGGAAAGCCAGTCCGCGGCCCCTCTCGGGCTCACGAACATTTTCCGCACGGTCCAACCCCATGTCCGGTGAGGAATCCGCCCCAGGCCCGACCGGCAAGGCCCCACGGGCCAGTCTTCAACCCCGGCTGAAAATCCCCTTCAGCCACTCACAGGAGTCATCCAAAGCCGCACTCGCCTTGTCCACGATCCCGGGGAAAAAGAAGAACCCGTGGTTCATCCCGTCCCACCGGCGCATCTTCGTCTCCACCCCCGCCCGGGTCAGCGCGTCGGCGTAGTATTCGGCCTCATCCCGCAGCGGGTCGTATTCGGCGCTTATGACATAGGCCGGGGGCAGCCGGCTCAGGTCATTGGCCTTGATCGGGCTGGCATGCGGATGGGCGGCCTGGGACGGGTCGGCCAGATAGTGGTTCCAGAACCACTCCATACCCTTGCGGGTCAGGCCATAGCCCTCGGCGTTCTCGGTCATCGAGGGCGTGCCGGGGTCGTAATAATCCGTGACCGGGTAGATCAGAAGTTGGCCCGCCAGCTTCGGCCCACCCTCATCCCGGATGCGCAGGGCGGTCACTGCGGCGAGGTTGCCGCCGGCGCTGTCCCCGGCCACGACCACGCGGGACGGATCGGCGTTCAGGGCTCCGGCATTGTCCACCGCCCAGCGCGTCGCCGCGAGGGAGTCGTCCGGGGCGGCGGGGAATTTGTGCTCGGGTGCCAGGCGGTAGTCGACCGAGACGACGACGCAGCCGGCCCCGGCGCAGAGGTTCCGGCACATCGGGTCATGCGTGTCGAGGCTGCACACGACGAAGCCGCTGCCATGGAAGAACACGACCAGGGGGAAGGGGCCGGTGCCCTCGGGCGTGTAGATACGCAGCGGCAGGGACCCGCCAGGCCCCTGCATGTCTCGGTTCACGACGGAGGCGACCTCCGGAATCCGCAGCCCCGGAATGGCGCGGGCGGCCATCTGGGCCCGGGCCTCCTCCACCGACAGGGTGTGCAGCGGCGGCAGGGCGGCGCGCAGATTCAGCAGAAGCTGGATCTGGGGATCGACCGGCATGGTCAGGCGACCTCGAACAGGCCGGCCGCGCCCATGCCGCCGCCGACGCACATGGTCACGACGACCAGCTTGGCCCCGCGGCGCTTGCCCTCGATCAGAGCGTGGCCGACCATGCGGGCGCCGGACATGCCGTAGGGGTGGCCGATCGAGATCGCCCCGCCGTTCACGTTCAGCCGGTCATGCGGGATGCCCAGGCGGTCGCGGCAATACAGGACCTGACAGGCGAAGGCCTCGTTCAGTTCCCACAGGTCGATGTCGTCGATCTTCAGGCCGTGCTTGGCGAGCAGCTTGGGGACGGCGAAGACGGGGCCGATGCCCATCTCGTCGGGCTCACACCCCGCCACCGCCATGCCGCGGTAGATGCCGAGCGGCTGGAGGCCGCGGCGTTCGGCCTCGCGGGCTTCCATGAGGACGCTGGCCGAGGCCCCGTCGGACAACTGGGACGCGTTGCCGGCGGTGATGAAGCGCCCGGTCTTGACCGTGTGGCCATCGGCGAAGACGGGCTTGAGGCTGTTGAGGCCGGGCAGGTTGGTCTCGGGGCGATTGCCCTCATCCTTGCCCAGGGTGACGGTCCGGCGGGAGATTTCGCCGGTGGCCTTGTCGGCGACCAGCATTTCGGAGGTCATGGCCACGATTTCATCATCGAAGGCGCCGGCCTGCTGGGCCGCGGCGGTCCGCTGCTGGGAGCGCAGGGCGTATTCGTCCTGGGCGTCGCGTGAGACGTTGTAGCGGTCGGAGACGATCTCGGCCGTTTCCAGCATGGACATGTAGATGCCGGGGATGTCGTGATCCAGAACAGGGTCCCGCATGCGGATGATGTTCATGTCCGGGGTCTGCACGAGGGAAATGGACTCCACCCCGCCGCCGACCGCGACGGTCATGTCGTCGTGGATGATCTGCTTGGCGGCCGTGGCGATGGCCATCATGCCGGAGGCGCATTGCCGGTCCAGCGACATGCCGGCGACAGTGGAGGGGAGGCCCGCCCGCAGCGCCGCCTGCCTGGCGACGTTCGATCCCTGCGCGCCCTGCTGGAGGGCGGCGCCCATGATGACGTCATCGACCTCGGCCG
>CANJSR010000213.1 GCA_947476855.1 Acetobacteraceae bacterium | reverse complement strand
TCACGGGCATCGACATGTCCTCGGCCGGGGATTTCACCGGCGACGACACGACCGAGGAGATCGTCTTCCGCGACGCTGCCCGTGGGGTCCACAAGCGGCTGGTGCTGCGGGATGACCGGCTGATCGGCGCAGTGCTGTACGGCGACGCGCGCGACGCCGCCTGGTATCTGGACATGATCCGCGACGGCGCCGATGTCTCCACCCTGCGCGACACGCTGGTGTTCGGGCCGGCGCTGGCGGGCGGGGCGGACACGGCCGGGCCGGAAACCCTGCCCGACACGGCGGAAATCTGCGGCTGCAACGGTGTGTCAAAGGGCCGCATCCTGGCGGCCATCGCCGAACACAAGCTGACGACGCTGGACGGGGTGCGCGGGCGGACCAAGGCGTCGTCGTCCTGCGGCAGCTGCACCTGCCAGGTGGAGGCGCTGCTCGCCTTCGCCGCCGGCGCCGACTACAGCGCCGCCCCCAAGGTCAAGCCGATCTGCAAGTGCACCAGCCACGGCCATGATGCCGTGCGCGCCGCGATCCGTGAGCGGTCGCTGAAATCGATCCCGGCGGTGATGCGGGCGCTGGACTGGACCACCCCGGATGGCTGCGCGAGCTGCCGCCCCGCCATCAACTACTACCTGCTGTGCGCCTGGCCGGGGGAATACCGTGACGACTCCCGTTCGCGCTTCGTCAATGAGCGGATGCACGCCAACATCCAGAAGGATGGCACCTACTCGGTCGTGCCGCGCATGTGGGGGGGCACGACGACGTCGGCCGAACTACGGGCAATCGCCGATGTGGTGGACAAATTCGCGATCCCGGCGGTGAAGGTGACCGGCGGGCAGCGGATCGACCTGCTCGGCGTGCGGAAGGAGCAGTTGCCGGCGGTCTGGGCCGATCTGAACGCGGCCGGGATGGTCTCGGGCCACGCCTATGGCAAGGCGCTGCGGACGGTGAAGACCTGCGTCGGCTCGGAATGGTGCCGCTTCGGCACCCAGGATTCCACCGGCATGGGCATCGCGCTGGAGCGGATGACCTGGGGCACCTGGACCCCGCACAAGACCAAGCTCGCGGTGTCGGGCTGCCCGCGCAACTGCGCGGAGGCGACGATCAAGGATTTCGGCGCGATCGCGACCGAGGCCGGATGGGACCTGCATGTCGGCGGGAATGGCGGGATCAAGGTGCGGGTGACGGACCTGCTGGTGAAGGTCACGACGGACGCCGAGGTGATGGAATACTGCGCCGCCTTCCTGCAGATGTACCGGGAGGACGCGCATTACCTGGAACGCACCGCGCCCTGGGTGGAACGGGTCGGCATCGAGTCAGTGCGTGAGCGCCTGTCTGTCGCGGCCGATCGCGCCGCTTTGGCGGCACGGTTCCAGGAGAGCCAGCGGTTCTCCCAGCGCGACCCCTGGTCCGACCGTGCCGCCGGCGGGGTGGACAGGCACGAGTTCACGCCCCTCGCGACAGTGGAGTGAGGGAGATGGACATGGTTGCTGCCGTTTCCTGGCACGATGTCGGCGCGGTTGACGACGTGCCTCGGCTGGGGTCCCGCGTGGTGGAGACCCCGTCAGGCGATATCGCCGTCTTCCGCGCCGCCGATGACACGGTGTTCGCGCTGCGGGACTCCTGCCCGCACAAGCAGGGGAAGCTGTCGCAGGGGATCGTGCACGGGCATCGCGTGACGTGCCCGTTGCATAGCTGGGTGATCGAACTGGCCGATGGACAGGCGGTGGAGCCGGACGAGGGCTGCGCCGGGGTGATCCCGGTTCGAGTCGAGGCAGGCCGGATCCTGCTGTCGGTCCCGGTGGCATGACGGACGGCCTTCCAACGCCCCCTCCCCCCTTGAGGGGGAGGGACGGGGTGGGGGGGCGCAACCCCTCGGTCCGTGCCGCGATACCCCCCACCCCAGCCCTCCCCCTCAAGGGGGGAGGGGGTGAGGCGATGGCAGCCACCCGGGCCAACCCCGAAGCCGGAGGCAAGGTGATCCGCACCGCCTGCCCCTATTGCGGGGTTGGCTGCGGCGTGGTCTCCCGCCCGGACGGGACCATCATCGCCGACCCGGCCCATCCGGCGAACCGGGGGCGGCTCTGCTCCAAGGGCGCGGCGCTCGCCCAGACGCTGGATGACTCCGGCCGTCTGACCACCCCCCTGATCGGCAACGCCCCAACCGACTGGGACACCGCCCTCGACCTGATCGCCGACCGCTTCCGCCAGACCATCGCCGAACACGGCCCGGACAGCGTCGCCTTCTACGTCTCCGGCCAGTGCCTGACCGAGGACTACTACGTCGCCAACAAGCTGATGAAAGGCTTCATCGGCAGCGCGAACATCGACACCAATTCCCGCCTCTGCATGGCGTCCTCCGTCGCCGGCCATGTCCGCGCGTTCGGAGAGGACGTCGTCCCAGGCACCTATGAGGACTGGGAGGAAGCGGATCTGGTTGTCCTGGTCGGCAGCAACGCCGCCTGGTGCCATCCCGTGCTGCATCAGCGCCTGCTCGCCGCCCGGGCCGCGCATGGCACGCGGATCATCGTCATCGACCCCCGCCGCTCCGCCACGGCCGAGGGCGCGGACATGCACCTGCCAATCGCCTCGGGCACGGATGTCGCGCTGTTCACCGGGTTGCTCTTATACCTGGAGCAAGCTGGAAAGATCGACCACACCTGGGTCGGGCGGCACGCCGCCGGCCTGGATGCCGCGCTCGCCACCGCCCGCGCCGCCTTCCCCTCCACCATCCCCTCCCCCGCCGCCGACCCCGAGGACCTGACCGACGCCGTCGCCGCCGCCTGCGGCATCGACCCGGAGCTGCTGGAGGCCTTCTTCCAGGCATTCGCCGGCAATGAGCGCGTGCTGACCGTCTGGTCGCAGGGCGTGAACCAGGCCGCGGATGGCACCGACCGGGTCAACGCGATCATCAATTGCCACCTCGCGACCGGACGGATCGGGCGGCCGGGGATGGGGCCGTTTTCGGTCACCGGCCAGCCGAATGCGATGGGCGGGCGGGAGGTTGGCGGCCTCGCCAACCAATTGGCCGCGCATATGCGCTTCGACGACCCGGCCGACCGGGCGACGCTGCGGCGGTTCTGGAATGCGCCGGCCCTGGCGGAGAAGCCGGGCCTGAAGGCCGTGGACCTGTTCGACGCCGTGCGCGACGGGCGGGTGAAGGCGCTGTGGATCGTCGCCACCAACCCCGCCGCCAGCATGCCGAACGCCGGCCTGGTGCGGGAAGCGCTCGCCGCCTG
This sequence comes from Acetobacteraceae bacterium, assembly GCA_947476855.1. The sequence goes on along the minus strand of CANJSR010000213.1, from coordinate 4,784 downwards.
CCCCTTCGTCGTCGTCTCCGACTGCTGGAACACCGACACGAGCGCGCAGGCCCATGTCGTCCTGCCCGCCGCCGCCTGGGGGGAAAAGGACGGGACCGTTACCAACTCCGAACGTCGCATTTCCCGCCAGCGCCCCTTCCGCCCCGCCCCGGGAGAGGCCCGGCCCGACTGGTGGCAGTTCGCCGAGGTCGCCCGCCGGATGGGCTGGGAAGACGCCTTCGCCTGGGAAACCCCCGCTGCGATCTTTCGGGAGCACGCGGCCTTGTCCGCTGCCGGCAACCAGGGGCGGCGGCTGTTCGATATCGGGGCGCTCGCCGACCTGGATGACGCGGGCTACGAGGCGCTCGCCCCCGTCCGCTGGCCCTTGCCCAACGGCGCGGCCGGCGAGGGCGGGCGGCTGTTCGCCCAGGGCGGCTTCCCCACCCCGGACCACCGCGCGCGCCTGGTGCCGACACCCTGGCAGGCTCCGGCGCATGATGACCGCCTGGTGCTGAACACCGGCCGGGTACGCGACCAATGGCACACGATGACCCGCACCGGCCTGGTCCCCACGCTGATGGCGCATACGGATGAGCCTCTGCTGGCGATCCACCCGGCCGATGCTACCGCCCGCGACATCGCGCCGAACGGCCTGCTGCGGCTGACCACGGCGGACGGCGCGGTGCTGCTGCGCGCCGACATCCGCCACACCCAGCGCCGGGGCGAGATGTTCGCGCCGATGCACTGGACCGACCAGTTCGCCTCCACGGGGCCGATCGGGCGGGTGATCGGGGCGGCGCGGGACCCTGTGTCCGGCCAGCCGGCGCTGAAGGGAGCGCGGGCGCGGGTGACCCCGGTTGAGACGTTCTTCCATGGGCTGCTGCTGCGCCGGACCGGTGGGGCGCTGCCGGATACGCTCCACTGGGTCCGCATCCCGGTCGACAACGGGCAATTGTTCCGCTTGTGCGGCCTGCGCGCCGCCCCCGCGGGCCGGGACCTATCTCGTCTCGCGGCCGATCTGCTGGCGGCCCCCGCGCATGGCGACTGGCTGGAGGCCTCCGACCCACGGCGCGGCGTGCTGCGGGTCGCCAGCGTCGTCGACGGCATGCTGGATGCCTGCCTGTTCCTGGCCCGGGACGCCGCGGGCCTGCCGTCGGAGGCCGCGATCGCCTCGATGATCGGCCGGCCGGTGCCCGATGCCGCGCGCGCCCGTCTGCTGGCGGGGCGGCCGCTCGATCCCGCCGCGCAGGAGGGGCCGCGCGTCTGTGCCTGTTTCAGCGTGTCCCGCGACGCGGTGCGGCACGCCATCGTCACCCACGGCCTGCGCGACGCCGCGGCCATCGGCGCCCACCTGCGCGCCGGCACCAATTGCGGGTCCTGCATTCCCGAGCTTGAGGAGATACTGCGTGATGTCCGAGTTCCGGCGTAACGGCGTGCCCGCGGGGAAGCGTCCGGCGACTTCCGCCCTTTCCTCTACTGCCCCCCTCACCGTCATCCCCGGCCTTGAGCCAGGGACCAACCCCAGCACCGGTGCCGTGAGTGGTCCCCGGCACAAGGCCGGGGATGACGGTGGTAAGGCCGGGAATGACCGTGCGGGCGGCAGAGCGACTCTGGTCGGCGCAGGACCTGGCAGCCCGGATCTGCTGACACTGCGGGCGGCGCGGGCGATCGGGGCGGCTGACATCGTGCTGTTCGATGCGCTGATCGACCTGTCGATTCTGGACCTCGCACCGCCGACCGCCCGCCGGATCGATGTCGGTAAGCGCTGCGGGCGGCACGCTATGGCGCAAAGCGCGATCAATGCCCTGATCCTCCGCCACGCCCGCGCCGGTTCGCATGTCGTGCGGCTGAAAGGCGGCGACCCCTTCGTCTTCGGACGGGGCGGGGAGGAACTCGACACGCTGCGCGCCGCCGGCATTCCGGTGGAGGTCGTGCCCGGCATCACCGCCGCCTGCGCAGCCGCGGCGAGCCTGCAAATCCCTCTGACCCATCGCGATGTGGCCCGGTCGCTGCATTTCGTCACAGGCCACGGCAGCGATGGCTCCGTGCCGGGGCATGACTGGACGGCACTGGCTTCGGCTGGGGGGACGATCTGCGCCTATATGGCGAGCCGCACGCTGCCGACCGTCTCGGCCCGGTTGATCGAGGCCGGCATGGCGGCCTCCACCCCGGCCGTCGCGGTCGAGAATGCCTCCCGCGCCGATGAACGCCAGGTGGTTGGCACGCTCGGGACGCTGCCGGCCCTGCTGGCAGAGGCCGGGGTGGATGGGCCGACGATCGTGGTCATCGGCGAAGTCGTGGCGTTGGGCGCGCGGGTCGCGCTGGAGGACGTGCAGCGGGCGGCAGCCTAACCCAGGGCGAACCGCACCGCCCACAGGAGCAGCGCCGCCATCGCCCCGGCGATGATGTCGTCGGCCATGATCCCGAACACACCGTGCTGGCGATCGGCCCAGCCGACCGGGCCGGGCTTGAGGATGTCGAAGGCCCGGAACAGGACGAAGGCGGCGGCGATTTCCAGAGGCGCGATGGTCCCGACGCCCAGCAGGGCGATCCACTGGCCGGCAAACTCATCGATCACGACCCAGCCGGGATCGTCCGGCACGGGCTCCTGGCGGAGTGCCCAGACGCCAGCGATGGTGGCGAGGATGGCGCCGGCGACCAGAAGGAACGGGGAGAGCATGAGCAGTCCCGTTCCGATCAGCACGGCGAGAATCGATGCGACCGTGCCAGGCGCGAAGGGCGCGAGGCCGGTGCCGCCGCCGGAGGCGATCAGGCGGGCGAGCGTCATGGGCGGGACGGTCCCCCAACGTCTCCTCCCCCTTTGAGGGGGAGGGTTGGGGTGGGGGGTCTTGCCGCACGGGCCGGGGGATTCGGCCCCTCACCCCAGCCCTCTCCCCGAGGGGGAGAGGGGGAAGACAGAAAGCTCGTATGCAACGCGCCCGCATCCTCGGCCGCGGCCGGTGCCTCACCCACCCGGCTTACGCCGAGCGCCGTTGTGACGAAGGAGGAACTCTCGGCCGACCTTGACCATGGGCTTGCCGTCGTATTCGACGATATCGGCCGTCGCGTAGGTCTCGTGCCAGGAATCCGGGATGAAGCTGCCGGTCCCGATCAGGTCGATCGGCGCCCGCGAGTCCGCCATCACGCGGCATTTGTCGACCCCGAACCCCGACGACGCGACGATGCGCGCATGGGGGAAACCGGCTTCGTTCAACGCCTCCCGCGTAAACCAGATCGCGGCGGCGGACACGCCGGTGCCGACCAGATAGCGCAATTCGGTTTCGCTGCGGTGGCGGCGGATGGCGCCGGGGACATTGCGTTCCAGGACCGCGTAGCTCTCCGCGGGGTCGAGCCCCTCCAGGAAGCGGCCGCCATGGGTATCGAGGCGGAATGACAACTGCCCGGCGGCGGCGAGGTCGGGGAAGCGGCGGCAGACCGCGACGGCGTCGGTGATCTCATGCCCGAAATAGTCGACCAGCACGGTCATGGGCTCGTCCGGGAAGGTTTCCCGGAACATCTCGGCGGCGCGGACGGTCGATCCGGCGTAGCCGATCAGCGAATGAGGCATGGTGCCGAAGCCACGCGGGGCGCCGAACCAATGGGCGGTGCCGTCATTGGCGTTGCCGACAAAGCCGCGCGCGCCTTCCTTCTGGGCGGCCTGGCTTCCGACCGCGGCGGCATAGGCCATCATGTCCTGCATCTCGGCCCCCGCGCAGTGGCGGGCATCCATCGCGAGGAACGCGACGGACGGCAGCGACATGGCCATTTGATAGGCGTTATGGGCGGCCACGCAGGCCGGCCCGATCTTCTGCAGCAGCAGGGTTTCCAGGTCGGACAGCGCAACCATGCTGCCCGAAAGATAGGCCATCGGCTCTCCGGCCCCGACCCAGTCGCCTTCCTGATAGACCAGGTCGATGTCGATGGTGACGCCCCGGTAGGCGGCCGCGGCGCGCAGCCAGTCGACCATCAACCGAGGCGCGCAGATGACAGGCCGGCGCATGAAGACGGCATAGACCACCGGCGTGTCGCCGAACCGGGCGACGATCCGCTTGGTCCGGTTGAAGTAGGTGTCGGTCCGCGCGGCGATGTCCGCCGCGAGGTCCGATACAACCGGGGTCTTTGCCCCTTCGGCGTTTGCGCCGTTTCCTCCCGCGTCGGCCATGCCGCTACTGCGCGGCGAGAGCGGGCATCGCCGCCGGGGACCGTCGCCGCTTGAGCATCTCGGCCACCCGGAACGAGAGTTCCAGCGACTGTTCGGCGTTCAGCCGTGGGTCGCAGAAGGTCTCATACCGTTCCGAGAGATTGGCCTCGGTCAGGCGGCGGGCGCCGCCGGTGCACTCGGTGACGTTCTGCCCGGTCATCTCGACATGGACGCCGCCGGCCCAGGTGCCCTCGGCTTCATGGGTGTCGAAGAAGCCGCTGACCTCGCCCAGGATCGCGTCGAAGTTGCGGGTCTTGAGCTTGTTGGATGCCGTCGTCGTGTTGCCGTGCATCGGGTCGCAGATCCAGACGACCTTGTGGCCGGCGTTGCGGACGGCGCGGACCAAAGGCGGCAGCTTGGCCGCGACCTTGTCGGCGCCCATGCGGCTGATCAGGGTGATCCGGCCGGCTTCGTTCGCCGGGTTCAGGGTATCCAGGATACGGAGCAGGTCGTCGGGTTCCTGCGTCGGGCCGACCTTCATGCCCAGCGGGTTCTTTACCCCGCGGAGGAATTCCACATGCGCGCCATTGGCCTGGCGCGTGCGGTCGCCGATCCAGAGGAAGTGCGACGAACAGGCATACCAGTCGCCGGTCGTGGAATCGAC
>CANJSR010000212.1 GCA_947476855.1 Acetobacteraceae bacterium | reverse complement strand
TGCCGGCTACCACCGCGAACTGATGATGCGGCACTGGGCGGCGTAGGAGGGACTTTCCATGAGCGAGATCAACGAAGCATCGGTCCGCGCCGAAGTCCGCGCCTGGCTGGCGGCGAACTGGGACCCGAACCTGGGCCTGGTGGAATGGCGGCTGAAACTGGCCGAATCCGGCTGGGGCAACCCGCACTGGCCGTCGCGCTGGTACGGCCGTGACCTGCCCGTCGGCCTGGTGCCGGTGGTGGAGGAGGAATTCAAGGCCATCGGTGCGATCGGCGTCGCCAAGGCCGGCATCCGCGTCCTCGCCGCCGCAACGATCCTGGCGCACGGCACGGACATGCATAAGGAGAAGTTCCTGCTTCGGATCATGACCGGAGAGGACACCTGGTGCCAGTTGTTCAGCGAGCCGGGCAGCGGGTCCGACGTCGCCGGCGCGGTGACGCGGGCGGAAAAGCGCGGCAACCAGTGGGTCGTGAACGGGCAGAAGGTCTGGACCACCAGCGCGCACAAGGCGCATTGGGGCCTGCTGCTGGCGCGCACCGATTGGGACGCGGTCAAGCACAAGGGCCTGTCCTACTTCATCATCGACATGAAGCAGCCCGGCGTCGATGTGCATCCGTTGCGCCAGATGAACGGCCATGCGTCGTTCAACCAGGTGTTCATGACGGATGCCCTGGTGGAACCCGAGTTCCTGGTCGCCGATGTGGGCGACGGCTGGGCGGTGACCACGACGACCCTGATGCACGAACGCCGCGGCGCCGACGGCCTGCGGACCTGGGGCCAGGGATCGAACCGTCCCGAGCGTGCCTACGCCGAGGAGCGCGAGGAAATCGCCACGACGATGGAGCCATACAAATGGTATCCACAGCGTGCCGGCCGCGTCGACCTGATCATGCCGCGGGCCAAGGAAACCGGCGGCATCAACGATCCGGTGATGCGCCAGGAAATCGCCAAGGTCCTGACCATGTCCAAGGCGGCGGAATGGACGGCGAGGCGTGCCCGCACGGCGCAGGAACAAGGCCGCGCGCAGGGGCCGGAAGGGTCCTTGGGCAAGCTCGCGTCCAGCGTGATCGCCCGGGCCGCGGCGCGGGTCCACACCGCGCTTTCGGGCGCGGATGCGATGCTGACCGGGGATGACAGCCCGATGAACGGGCTGATCGCCGAGATCTTCGTCTCGGTCCCGGCCACGTCGATCGCGGGCGGAACGGACGAAATCCAGCGGAACATCATCGCCGAACGCGTGCTGAAGATGCCGAAGGAACCGCGCGAGGACACGGACCGTCCCTTCCGGGACGTGCCGCGCAACACGGTCTCCTGACGAACAATGCGGCCCCGGCTTCGGCCGGGGCCGCATATCCGCCGGGTTCAGCTTACCAGCACGGCCTTGCCGATCACCTTGCGGTCGATGATGACCTGCATCGCTTCGCGTGCTTCCTCCAGCCGGAACCGGTGCGAGATCCGGGGCTTCAGCAGCCCCTGCCCCGCGAGGTCGACCAGCGTGTGGGTGTTCTGCAGCGCCAAGGCCGGATTCGCCTCATTCAGTCCGCCGATGCGGACGCCGATCGCGTCGATCCCCTTGATCAGCAGATAGTTGCTGCGGATGTTGGTCGGACCGCCGCCCAGGAAACCCAGGATCAGCAGCCGGCCGCACCAGGCGAGAGCGCGCAGCGACTCCTCGGCCACCTTGTCGCCGATCGGGTCGTAGACGATGTCCACGCCCTTGCCGTCGGTCAGTTCCTTGACCTTGTCGACGAAGCCGCCGCGATAGTCGATCGCGTGGTCGGCCCCTTCCTCCAGGCAGACCGCCCGCTTTTCCTCGGTGGAGGCGGTGGCGATCACCTTGGCGCCGAACAGCTTGGCCACCTGGATGGCGGCGATGCCGATCCCGCCCGCGGCACCGTGCACCAGCACCCACTCACCAGGCTGCATCCGCCCGCGCTGGAGCAGCGCGTGATAGGCCGTGGAGTAGGCGCCGCGGAACACGCCGGCGGACTCGAAGCTCATGGCATCGGGGATCTTGTCGCAGAGCGCGACCTTGGCGTTGCCCATCTCGGCGCAGGCGCCCAAGGGCAGGCGGCACATCACGCGGTCGCCGGGGACAAAGGCCGTGACATCGGGACCGACGGCGACAACCTCTCCCGCCGACTCTCCTCCGGGAATAAAAGGCGGTTCGGGCCTGAATTGATATTTGCCAGCCAGCATCAGGACATCGACATACTGTACGCCCCGCGCCCGAATCCGGACCTGGACCTCTCCGTTCCCAGGCGGCGGCGGATCGGGGAGGTCGCGCAGCATCAGCACCTCGGGACCGCCAAACGCCTCACACACCATTGCTTTCACGCCATTCTCCCTCTCATTCTGTCGCGTCCCGGCATTTAACATCCCACCGGGACAGACCATACTTGATCCCATGCAATGTCATCGGTTAGCCTCATTTTATAATAAGTGGCAAACCGCAATTCTTGGCAGGGAACACCATGTCTCAAACAACGACCGGCCCGTCCGCGTCACCGCCGGCTGGCGTCCCGGAATGCCGTGTCGAAAGTGACATGCTCACCACGGCGAATATTTTCCGGGATTTGCCCCGGGACGTGCTCGCGCGGATCGAACCGCTGGCCCGCTCGCTCACCGTGCCCCCCAACACCATGCTTTGCCGCCAGGGTGAACTCGCCACCCAGCTTTATATCCTCCTGGAAGGTCAGGTAACGCTGTCGAACAGCGTCCAGAACGGCATCAGCGCGGTGGTGGAGGTCGTGCAGCCAGGCGGGCATTTCATCCTGGCCACCATGCTGGCCCGCCTCCCCTTCCTCATGAGCGCGCACACCACCACCAACGCCCGCGTGATCTCGATCGACGGAGAGGGCATCCTGACGCTGATCCAGCAGGAACCGCTCCTGGCCTCGGCCATCCTGCGGGCCGAGGCGATGGATTTCGGCGCCATGGTCCGGCAGGTCTGCGACCTCAAGCTCCGCACCACCGCGCAACGGCTGGGCTGCTACCTGCTCGACCTGTCGAAGGAGCCTGCGGACAACACGGTCAGCTTCCGTCTGCCGTTCGACAAGCGCCTGCTGGCCGCCCGCCTTGGCTGCCGGCAGGAAAACCTGTCCCGTGCCTTCGCTGCGCTGCGGACCATGGGCGTCGAAACCCATGGCGCGAGGGTGATCCTGCACGACATCGCCCGCCTGCGGGACTACGCGGCGCCGAACGACACGAGCGATACGGTGTCCATTCCGGCCTGACCGTCGTTGCGGCGGGTGATCGCCCGCTCGGCAGCCGGACCGGTTGCCGGCCGCATATCATTCCAGCAGGCGCTCGCCTAAGGCTACACTCAATCATTCGGAATCGCCGAGCAATCGTGATGCAGCCGTTGCGTCACGCGCGGCCATCGGCAAGAAATCGGGCCGGCTTTGCGCGGGACCCGGCTTCTCATGGCGACATCGACTTCCACCTGGCTCACGGGTTCCAGCGCGCTCTGGTCCGACCCCGTCCAATGGTCACCGACCGGCACGCCGAATGATGCGAACACCGCGGTCCTGATCGATGCGGCGCCGGTCGGTGCCATTCCATACACCGTCACGATCGCCACCGGGACCGCCTTCTCCGTCGCCTCCCTGACCCTGAACAACGCCAGCGCCACGCTCTTGATATCGGGGACCTTGCAGGCGAATGGCGGCGACCTGCTGATCAACCAGGGCAGCGTGACCCTGGGCAGCAACGCCAGCGTGCTGAACGGAGTCGGCACCCTGACCGGGCGCATCGCGGGCCGAGGCTCCATCACCGGCACCGGCACGCTGACCAATCTCGGCACCATCATCGCCGACCGGACGCTGAACACGCTGACGATCTCCGCCCCGATGCTGAACAGCGGCACGGTCATGTCCGCGGCATCCGGCGGGGGATCGGTGCTCCTGATCAGCGGATCGGCCCTGGGCAACTACGCCGCCGGCACGCTGACCGGCGGTTCCTTCATGGCGGTCGGCAGCGCCACGAGCGAGAATGCGATCCGCTTCCACGTCGCCGCCGCCTCCACTCCCATCACGACCAACGCCGCTCGGCTGGTGCTGGACGGGCGGTCGTCGGATATCGAGGTTCGCAACGGCACGAGCTTCGACTCCATCGGCACGCAGTTACAGTCGATCGCGGCGGCCGGCGTGCTGGACGTGCGGAACCACAAGGCCTTTGCCGCCAGCAACACCCTGACCAACGCCGGCACGCTGATCCTGCAGAACGGCACGCTGTCGGGGCCATTGTTCAACAATACCAGCACACTGACCGGCTTCGGCAGCGTCGCGGGCACGATCGCCAATACCGGCACGATCCTGGTCAGCGGCGGCGCTCTGGACGTCGATGAGACGATCACCGGATCGGGCTTCCTGAACGTCGGCACCGGCGCGCGCCTGATCCTGGAAGGCGCCAGCCCCACCGCCCTGCACAATGGCGGCACGGTCTACAACACCGAGGGCGTGCTGAACCTCGGCACCATCACCGGGTCCGGCACGATCGTGGTGGAGAACGGCGCGACCGTCACGATCGGCGACGCGACCAGCCAGACCATCATGTTCGGTGGCGCGGACGCGACCCTGCGCCTCGATGACCTGCCGAGCTTCACTGGCACGCTGGTGGGCTTCGGCGGCGGCGATACGCTGTTCGGCGCCGACCGGCTGGTGCTGGGCGGGGTCACGGCGACGGCCGCCTCGATCGTCAACGGGAACACGCTGGCGATCATCAACGGCGGGTCGACCATCGACACGATCGCGCTGTCGGGCGACTACACTGGCGCCACCTTCACGACGACCATGCAAGGCGGGGACAGCGTCGTCCGCGTCACCGCCGGCGCGCCCGACCGCAACGGCCTCAGCGCCACGATCAGCGTCACCGACCTGGCCGCGATCAACGACACGACCGAGGGCCAGATCGTTTCCAACCTGGAGGCCGCGATCGCCGACTGGGGCCGCTATATCACCGGGCACGCGCCGCTGCGCATCTCGCTTACGCTGTCCAACACGACCGAAGGCTCCCGCCTGGCGGAGGCGCTGTACACCAGCACGATCCTGACCGGAGAGACGATCGGCGGGAAGGTGATCGTCATGCCGTCCAGCATCTATGCGCTGACGACGGGCAACTACATCACCGGGACCAGCATCGATGTCGCGGTGACGCTGTTCCTGGGCGGGTCGAACCTGACCAACCTGTTCATCGATCCGGACCCGTATGATTCCGGCTCGGTCCCGGCCTTGCAGTTCGACCTGACAACCGTCTTCCGGCACGAGATGGCGCACGGCCTGGGCATGTACGGCCTGACGGTGCCGACGACCGGCGTCCTCGGCAGCCAGGCCACGCTGTACGACATCAACATGACCACGGTGCTGAACAGCGGCACCGTCACCTCCGCGACGTTCAATGGCGCGAACGCGATGGCGACCTATGGCTCGATCCTTGGCTCCGGCACCGCGACCGCCGTACCGCTGACGTCCAACGCCGCCGAACAGAACCTGTATCATTTCGCCAATTCGACACTGGAGCCTTTGGCCACCGACCTGATGAACGGCATCGGGATCGGCACCGGGACCTCGATCCCGATCTCGGCGATGGACCTGGCGGTGCTGCGCGACCTCGGCGTGCCGGTGACGGCCGGGATCGTCTGCTACGCCCGGGGCACCCGAATCGCGACGCCATCCGGGGAAACCCCGATCGAGGCGCTGTGCGTCGGCGATGCCGTGCTGGTGCGCCAGGGCGACGGCACGCGGATCGAGCGGATCCGCTGGGTCGGCCATCGCCGCATCGACCTGACCCGCCACCCCGAGCCCTGGCGCGCCGAACCGATCCGCATCCGCCGCGACGCGCTCGCCCCAGGGGTGCCGAAGCGGGACCTGCTGGTGTCCCCGCCGCATGGCATCCTGCTGGGGGACGCGCTGGTACCGGCGGAACTGCTGGTCAACCACCGATCGATCCTGCGGGAGAGCGGGGCACGGTCGGTCGACTATTTCCATATCGAACTCGACCGCCACGCGATCCTGATCGCCGAGGGGCTGTCGGCGGAAAGCTACCTCGACACCGGCAACCGCGCCTTCTTCGCCAATGGCGGCCCGGTGATCGAGGCGCACCCTTCGCTCACCCTGCCCGCCGCCTGGCCCGAAACGGCCTGCGCCCCCCTGCTGGTCACGCCTGAAGCCGTGGGTCCGCTGTGGCAGGCGATCGCCGACCGGGCCGAACGCCTGTTTCCCGACGCACCCGCGGCCATGACCGACCCGGACCTGCATCTGCTGATCGGGGGCCGCCGCCTCGATCCGATCACCCGCGTCGGATCGCGCCACAGCTTTCTGCTGCCCCCCGGCACGACCGCCGTGCGCCTGCTGTCACGCCACGCGATCCCCGCCGAGGCATCGGCGGCTCCAGGGGACCGCCGGCGCCTGGGCGTCTCGATCCGCCGCCTGGTGTTCCGGGACGGGGACCGGCTCTGGGACATCCCCGCCGACCATCCCGGCCTGCGCGATGGCTGGCACACGGCGGAAGCCGACGCGGGCTGCGTCTGGCGCTGGACAGCGGGAGACGCGGCGATCCCGGTTCCGCCCGCCGACGCGTCCTTGCTGCTGGAAATCCATCTCGGGCCGGCCACCGCCTACCCCGTCCCGGTCTCCGCCCTGGCGGCCTGAACGCTTACGCCTGGGACGCACCGCCCAGGGCGCGCCAGCCGATATCGCGCCGGCAGAAGCCTTCCGGCCAGTCGATCGCGTCGACCGCGCGATAGGCATTGTCCCGCGCCTCGCTGATCGTCTCCCCGGTCGCGCAGATCGTCAGCACCCGCCCGCCGATCGCGCGGATCGTGCCGTCGGCCATCGCCTCCGTCCCCGCGTGGAACACCATCGCCCCCGGCACCGCCGCCGCCCGATCGAGGCCCCGGATCACGCTGCCCCGCTCCGGCGCGTCCGGATAGCCGCGCGCCGCCATCACCACCGAGACGGAGGCCCGGTCGTGCCACCGCAGGTCAAAGTGCCCAAGCTCCCCATCACACGCCGCCGCCAAGGCCGGCAGCAGGTCCGAGCGCAATTTCATCAGCAGGACCTGGCATTCCGGATCACCGAACCGGGCGTTGAACTCGATCAATTTCGGCCCGTCATCGGTCAGCATCAGCCCGGCATAGAGGATGCCGCGGAACGGCGTGCCCCGGCGCGCCATCTCGACCAGCGCCGCCTTGACGAAGCGGTCGAAACAGGCCTGCTCCAACGCGGGAGAAAACGCCGGCACGGGCGAATACGACCCCATCCCGCCAGTGTTCGGCCCGGTATCGCCGTCCCCCACCCGCTTATGATCCTGCGCGGAGCCCAACAGCACCGCGTGTTCGCCATCGCACAGCGCGAACAGGGAGACTTCCTCCCCCACCAGGCATTCCTCGATCACCACGCTGGCGCCGGACTCGCCGAACACGCGATCGTCCATCATGGCATCGATGGCGGCCAGTGCCTCCGCCTCGGTCTGCGCCACGACGACACCCTTTCCGGCGGCGAGCCCATCGGCCTTGATCACGATCGGCGCGCCACGGCGGCGGACGAACGCCCGTGCGGCCTCGGCATCCTCGAACCGTTCCCACCGCGCGGTCGGGATATCGGCGGCGTCGGCGAGTTCCTTGGTGAAGGCCTTGCTACCCTCAAGCTGCGCGGCGGCGGCGGTGGGGCCGCAGCAGGGGATGCCCTCCTCCTCCATCGCATCGACCAGCCCGGCGACCAATGGGGCTTCCGGCCCGGGCACCACCAGGTCGACCGCGTTGTCCTGCGCGAAGGCGACGAGGGCGGCGATGTCCATCACCCCGATTCCCACGCACTCCGCGACCTCGGCGATCCCGGGATTGCCCGGCGCGCACCACAATTTCGTCAGCAGCGGGCTCGCCGCGATGGCCCAGCACAGCGCATGTTCCCGTCCACCGGAACCAACGACCAGAACACGCATCCGAGCCTCCTTGTTTGCCGACGGCGCGGTGTAGCATAGGCTAGGCCCATGGACGATCCGCGCGCACCCGTCTCCAACAT
>CANJSR010000211.1 GCA_947476855.1 Acetobacteraceae bacterium | reverse complement strand
CTGAAACTGGGACGCGGCGCCGTCGTCGAACTCGACCGCAAGCTGGGGGAGGCGATCGACATCTACGTCAACAACCGCCTGGTCGCGCGGGGAGAGGTCGTAATGGTCGACGACACCCGCCTGGGCGTGACGATGACGGAAATCGTCAAGGCCGACCGGGCGAACTCATGAAGGTCCTGATCATCGGCTCCCTGGGCGGCGATCTCGGCCAGGCCGCCCGCCTTGCCCGCGAACGCGGCGCCCGGCTCGACCACGCCGATACGCTCGACCACGCGCTCGGCCGTCTGCGGGTGGATGCCGGCATCGACCTGGTGCTGTGCGACGTCGCGCACGACATCGCCGGACTGATCCAGGCGCTGGCGGCCGAACGCATGGCGGTGCCCGTGGTCGCCTGCGGCACCGGCGACGATCCCGACGCCGCGCTGGACGCGATCAAGGCCGGCGCGCGGGAGTTCCTGCCCCTGCCGCCCGACGCCGACCTGATCGCCGCGATCCTGGAAGCGGCGTCCGGCGAAGGCCACGCCCTGATCGCGCGCGACCCGGCCATGCTCGCCACCATCAAGCGGGCCGAACAGGTGGCCCGCGCCGAGGCCTCCGTCCTGATCACCGGCGAGTCCGGCACCGGCAAGGAAGTCCTGGCCCAACACATCCACCGCCGATCCCGCCGTTCCGGCGGCCCCTTCGTCGCGGTCAACTGCGCGGCGATCCCGGACAACCTGCTGGAATCGGAACTGTTCGGACACGAAAAGGGCGCGTTCTCCGGCGCCCTCGCCCGCCGCCTGGGCCGGTTCGAGGCGGCGCACAACGGCACCCTCCTGCTCGACGAAATCGGAGAGATGGATATCCGCCTGCAAGCCAAGCTGCTGCGCGCGGTGCAGGAGCGGGAGATCGACCGCCTGGGCGGCAACACACCGGTCAAGGTCAGCGTCCGCATCCTGGCCGCGACAAACCGCGACCTGCGCGCCGAGGTCGCCCGCGGCACCTTCCGCGAAGACCTGTTCTTCCGCCTGAACGTCGTCACCCTGCCCATCCCGCCTTTGCGCGAACGCCCCGGCGACATCGCGGCCCTGGCCGATCATTTCGCCCGCAAATACGCCGAGGTGAACGGCCTGCCCTACCGCCCGCTCGCCCCGCTGGGTGAACGCCGCCTGCTGTCGCACGGCTGGCGCGGCAACGTACGGGAGTTGGAGAATGTCATCCACCGCGCCGTCATCCTCGCAACCGGTGAAACGATCGGGCCGGAGGCGATCGAACTCGGCGCCGAACCCACACCCGCCCGCGCCGAACCATCCGGCCCCGGCGGCATCGCCAGCCTGATCGGACGGCGGATGGAGGAGGTAGAGCGCGACCTGATCATCGAGACCCTGGGCCATACGCTGGGCAACCGCACCCATGCGGCGACGATCCTGGGCATTTCGATCCGCGCGCTGCGGAACAAGCTGCGCGACTATGCCGAACAGGGCGTGCCGGTGCCGCCGCCCGCCACCGGCCTGGCGGCCTGACCGGCCATGGCGGGACTGGCTGACATCACGGATCGCATGCCTGGCCTGACGGCCGGCCTCCGTCGCTTCGCGCCGGGCAGCGATATCGGCCTGGCCATCGGCGTCGTGCTGCTGCTCTCGGTCCTGGTCGTGCCGCTGCCGACCGTGCTGCTCGACGCCGGCCTGGCGATTTCGATCACCCTGTCCGTGCTCATGCTGATGGTCGCGCTGCTGCTGGTCCGGCCGCTCGACTTCACCAGCTTCCCAACCTTGCTGCTGTTGACCACCCTGCTGCGCCTGTCGCTGAACGTCGCCACCACCCGCCTGATCCTGTCGCATGGGCACGAGGGTCCGCTCGCCGCCGGCCATGTCGTCGCGGCCTTCGGCGGCTTCCTGATGGGCGGCGACGTCATCATCGGCCTGATCATCTTCATGATCCTGATGGTCGTGAACTTCATGGTCATCACCAAGGGTTCCGGCCGCATCGCGGAAGTCGCCGCCCGGTTCAGCCTGGATGCCATGCCCGGCAAGCAGATGGCGATCGACGCCGACCTGTCCGCTGGCATGATCGATGAGGCAACGGCCCGCCAGCGTCGCCGCGACCTGGAAGGCGAGAGCGGCTTCTACGGCGCCATGGACGGCGCGGCGAAGTTCGTCCGCGGCGACGCCATCGCCGGCCTGATCATCACCGCGATCAACATCCTTGGCGGGCTGGCGATCGGCGTGCTGCGCCACAAGATGCCCTTCGCCGAGGCCGCCGCGACCTTCACCACCCTGACCGCCGGCGACGGTCTGGTATCCCAGATCCCCGCGCTGCTCGTCTCCACCGCCGCCGGCATCGTGGTGACCAAGGGCGGCATGGAGGGTTCGGCCGACGCCGCCCTGATGCGGCAGTTGGGTGGCAATCCCAAACCGCTCGCGATGGCCGCGGGCGCCGCCGCCGTGCTGGCGCTGATGCCCGGGCTGCCGACCCTGCCGTTCCTGGCGCTGGCGGGCCTGGCCGGCGGCGGCGCCTGGCTGCGCTTCCGCAATCCCGCGCCGCTGGAGGAGGAAGCCCCCGCCCAGGCCTTACCCAGCGAACCGCCGATCGCCGACGCTCTGCGTATCGACATGATCCGGCTGGAACTGGGGTACGGGCTGCTGGCCCTGGCCGGCGGTGACGCGCCCCGCCTGACCGAGCAGATCAAGGGCCTGCGCCGCTCGATCGCGGCCGAGATGGGGTTCATCCTGCCGCCCGTCCGCATCCAGGACAACATGGAACTGGCCGCCGATTCCTACGTGATCCGGGTGAAGGAGATCGAGGCCGGGCGCGGCGAACTGCGCCCCACACGCCTGCTGGCGATGGACCCGCGCGGTGGCGTGCCGGCGGTGCCCGGGGAACAGACCCGCGAACCCGCCTTCGGCCTGCCCGCCTTGTGGATCGACCCGGCCGACAAGGAACAGGCCATGTTCCTGGGCTGCACCGTCGTCGATCCGTCCAGCGTGCTGACGACCCACCTGACCGAGATCACGCGCGAAAACGTCTCCGAGCTGCTGTCCTATGCCGAAACCCAGAAGCTGCTGGATGAGCTGCCCCGCGAGCACCAGAAGCTGGTCGCCGACCTGATCCCGTCCCAGTTCACCGTGGGCGGCGTGCAGCGCGTGTTGCAGACCCTGCTGGCCGAACGTGTGTCCGTCCGCGACCTGACGACGATCCTGGAAGGGATCCAGGAAGCCGCCGCCGGCCCCAACCGTTCCATCCAGGCCATCACCGCCCATGTCCGCGCCAGGCTTGCCCGCCAGCTCAGCGACACGCACACCGCCGCGGGGGGCTATATCCCGCTGGTGACCCTGTCGCCGGAATGGGAAACCATCTTCGCCGAGGCCCTGGTCGGCCCGCCCGACGACCGGCAGCTCGCCATCGCCCCCGGCAAGTTGCAGGACTTCATGCTGCGCCTGCGCGGCGTGTTCGAAACTGCCTCCGCCAGCGGGGAAACCCCGGTGCTGCTGACCAGCGGCGGCATCCGCTTCCCCGTCCGCGCGATCGTCGAGCGTGTCCGCCCGAACACGACCGTGCTGGCCCAGGCCGAAATCTCCCCCAAGGCGCGCATCCGCACGGTGGGGACGATATGAGCCGGCATCGTCCGAAGAAGGCGCGCGCCCCATGCGCCTGAAACTGTTCCGCGCCCCCACCGTCGCCGCCGCCATGGGCCAGGTGCGCGCGGCCTTCGGGGCCGATGCCCTGATCCTCGGCACACGCTACCTGCCCGATGGGGTGGAGGTGACGGCCGCGCTGGAACCCGACCTCGCCCCGCCGGCCCCGCCCGATCCCGCCCGCCTGGCCGCCCTGCGCTTCCACGGCATCCCGGAGTCCTTGCACCCGGCCCTCGACCACGGCCCGTTGGAAGACGCGTTGACCGAGGCCCTGGCCTTCGCGCCCTTGCCCTTGGGCCCCGCCGACCCGCCCTTGCTGCTGGTGGGACCGCCCGGCGCCGGCAAAACCCTGACGACCGTCCGCCTCGCGACCCGGCTGGTGATGGCCGGCACGCCGCCCATGGTGATCACCGCCGATGGCCAGCGCGCCGGGGCAACCGAGCAGCTTGCCGCCTTCACCCGCCTGCTGCGGATCAACCTGGTGGTGGCCAGCCACCCCCTGACCCTCGCCCGCGCCTTGGTGCGGCGGACCACCGAGCCGACCCTGATCGACGGCCCCGGCACCGACCCCTTCGACCCGGCCGCCGCCGCCGATCTGCGCGCCCTGGCCGGTTCCGCCAACGCGACGATGACGCTGGTCCTGCCCGCCGGCCTCGACCCGGCCGAGGCCACCGACCTGGCGCTCGCCTACACCGAGATCGGCGCCCGCCTGCTGATCGTGACCCGCCTGGACCTGACGCGGCGGGTCGGCGCGGTGGTGGCCGCCGCCGCGACCGTGCGCCTGCCGCTCACCGAGGCCGGGATCGGCCCGGACGCCGCCGGCGGCCTGACGCCGCTGACCCCCGCGTTCCTCGCCGCCCGCATCATGCAAACCGGAATGCCTCGCAATGACCGACGCGCCGCCTGACACCCCGACCGTGATCGCGATCGCTTCCGGCAAGGGGGGCGTGGGCAAGACCTGGTTCGCCATCACCCTGGCCCAGGCACTGGCCCGCCGCGGGCTGCGGGTCCTGCTGTTCGATGGAGACCTCGGGCTTGCCAATGTCGATGTGCAGCTTGGCCTGACGCCGACCCATGACCTGGGCGCCGTGCTGGCGCGGAGCGTGCCGCTGTCCCGCGCCGTCACAAGGCACGAGGCTGGCGGCTTCGATGTGCTGGCCGGCCGGTCCGGATCGGGGGCCCTGGCGGCGCTGGACCCGGCGGCGTTGGACGCGACACTCGCCGGCCTGCGCGCCCAGGCGACGGGGTATCACATCGTACTGCTGGACCTCGGCGCGGGGGTGGAACGGGCGGTGCGGCGCATGGCGGCCACCGCGGACACGCTGCTCGTGCTGGCGACTGATGAACCGACCAGCCTGACGGATGCCTATGCCGTCCTGAAACTGTTCCACACCGACCGGCCGGATGGAGACGCGAGGCTGGTCATCAACCAGGCGACGACACGCGCCGCCGGAGAACGCACCTACGCCACGCTGCTGCGCGCCTGCGTCACCTTCCTGCGGCGGGAGCCGAAACTGGCCGGCATCATCCGCCGGGACGACCGGGTGCGGGACGCAATCCGCCGCCAGACCCTGCTGCTGACCCGCCACCCCACCTGCCCCGCCGCGCTGGACGTGGAGGCAACGGCGGAAAGCCTGATCCCGCCGATCCGGGCCGCCGCCTGATACCAGCCGTCCTTGGTCGTAACCCCTCCCCGTCGTGGCCCGCGCAGGCGGGCCATCCACGGCTGGGGTGGTCGAAGCCGTGGATGGTGGCCCTGCGGCCACCATGACGAGGTGGCGACCATGCGATAGCCGCTTGCCTTAACCGCCGATCGCCGAGAGCACCGTCCCCTCGGTCAATATCTGCGGCAGCATGATCGGCGCACCCTGGCCGGGCGGGTAATAGACATACAGAGGCACGCCATCCCGGTTGAACTGCCGCAGAAAAGCGGTGATCGCCGGATCCTGCCGCGTCCAGTCGCCCTTCAGGTAGGTGATCCCCTTGGTGGCGAAGGCGGCCTGGGTGGCATCCGTCCGCAGCGCCACCCGTTCGTTCACCAGGCAGGTCACGCACCACGCCGCGGTCATGTTGACGAAGACGGGCCGGCCTTCCTGGCGCAGGGCCGTCAGACGCTCCGCAGACCAAGTATCCGCCGTGGCCGCCGAACGGGGCGCGTCGGGAGAGGACGCGATGCCCACCAGCAGACCAACCGCCCCCAGCAGCGCCAGCACCAAGACCCCTTGCCCGATCCACAGCCCCGTGACGCGCGCCTGCGCCATCCCAAACGCCCAGAAGCCGAAGCCCAGCAGCACGAACCCGGTCGCCGTCACCAGAACGCCATCCGGCCCGGCCGACACGCTGACGACCCACAGCAGCCACACCGCGGCGCCATACATCGGAAAGGCGAGCACCTGCTTCAGCACATCCATCCAGGCACCCGGCCGCGGCGCGAGCCTCGCCAGCCCCGGCACCACCGCCAGCGCGACATAGGGCGCGGCAAGCCCCAGCCCCATCGCCAGGAACACCGACAAGGTCACCACCGGCGGCGCGGCCAGACCCGCCGCGATCGCCACGCCCATGAACGGCGCGGTGCAGGGGGTCGCCACCAGAACGGCCAGCAATCCCATAAAGAAGCTGCCGGCATGACCGCCCCGGCCCGCCAGGGAGGACCCGGCGCCAGCCACCGCTCCGCCCCCGACCTGGAACACGCCGGACAGGTTCAGCCCGACCGCGAACAGCAGCCATGCCATGCCGGCGACAAAGGCGGGCGACTGGAACTGGAACCCCCATCCCGCCGCCGCCCCGGCCGAACGCGCCGCCAGCAGCGCGCCGCCCAGGGCCGCGAAGGTGACCAGGACCCCCAGCGTGTAGCTCAGCGCATGGGCGCGGATCTGGCCGGTGGCGGACCCGCGCGCCAGGGCCATCGCCTTCATCGCGAGGACCGGAAACACGCAGGGCATCAGGTTCAGGATCAGCCCGCCGAAGAAGGCAAAGGCCAGGACCTGGAACAGCGGCATCGCCGCCTCGGCCGCGATCGCCGGCCCGGGTTCCGCCCGCACCAGCACATCCGCCTGCTGGCCGGTACGGTCCTTGATCGAGACGATGCCGCCGATCACCTGGTCGCGCTCCAGCGGACGGGCCAGGGGCAGCTTCAGGGTGAACCCGCCCTCGCTCACCGCCAGGGTCTGCGGCGCCTCGTGCTGGATGACATTCGGGGCATCGGGGATGAACCAGGCCTCCCTGACCGCCGTCAGTTCGGCGCCGACGACCGAGAGTGTGCCATCGGGGGCAATGCGCGCCTGCCACGGGGATGGGCGCGGCACGGAGCGGGCATGGGCGGCGAACAGAGGGGCCTCGGCCGACGGCGCCGCGTTCCCTGCCGGCAGGTCGAGGACGAACGTCCCCTCCTCCGGCACGCAGATGTCCTTGCAGACCAACCAGCTCGCCTCGGCCTTCACCTGCATCGGGCCGGCGGCGCCCGTGATGGTGACCGGCAGCAGGACCTCTCCCGCATAGCCGTAGGTCATCAGCGGTCCTTCCGGCATGCGTCCCGGGGTCGGCCAGTCGATCGGGCCGGCGGTGGCGCCATCCGGCAGGGTCAGTGTGATCTCGGGCGGAGCACCCGCGTCACCGGGGTTCTTCCAATAAGTGTGCCAGCCGGGCGCCATCCGCAGGCGCAGGGCCACCCGCAGCGGCTGGCCCGGGGCTACGGTATCGGCATCGGACACCAGGGTCGCCACAGTCCTGGCGGTGCGGACCGGCGCGCTTTCCAACGCCCAGGCCGCCGGGATACCGATCAGCCAGGCCAGCAGCGGCAGGACCACGCGCAGGATGAAGCCCACCCCGTCAGCCCATGCCCGCGGTTTCGCGCGCGATCTCGATCATGGCGCGCAGATAGCCCGCGCCGTCGTCCGCCCAGGTGCCGAAGCCCAGCCGTTCGTTGAAGTATTCGACGTTCATCAAAAGCTCCGACACACCGTCCGACTCGCCCAGCCAGTTTTGGATGGCGACATACTCCAGGTGTGCCGGTGTGCCACGCAGCGCGCGCAGTTCGGCGGCCAGCTTCTCCAATTGCCGAGCGGCGGCGAGGCTGCGGAGGTCGGAGGCGTCGGCGTCGACCTTCCGCAGGCGCCATTCCGCCACGCGCTCCAGCGCGACGGCCTCCGGCATGTCGTCCTCGCTCATTCCCGCACTCCCGCCGCGCGTCCCATCATCGGCATCCTAACGTAGGACGCCGGGTCCGCGCGAACAGCCCCCGTGGCAGCCGGGGGGCGGCGGCTCAGGCCACCGCCGCGACCCGCGTCGTCGCCGGCGCGCCGGCCAAGCCGTAGACACCGCGTTCTCCGGGCATCGGGACGAAGCGGCCGGTGATGCCCAGCACCGTCTCGGCCCCACCGAGATAAAGGATACCGTCGGGCGGCATCAGGGAGGCAATCGCCTCCAGCACCCGGGCCT
>CANJSR010000210.1 GCA_947476855.1 Acetobacteraceae bacterium | reverse complement strand
GCGCAACTCCATCGCCGACATCATGGGCCTGAAGCGGTCGCAGGTGACGGTGCGGCATGCCCATGGCGCGGGCTGCTACGGCCATAACGGGGCGGATGACGCGGCGATGGACGCGGCGGTGATCGCGCTGCAGATGCCGGACAAGTGCATCCGCGTGCAGTGGCGGCGGGAGGAGGAGTTCGGGTTCGAACCCGTCTCCACCGCCCACATGACCCGCATCCGCGCCGCGATGGACCCGGACGGCAAGCCCCTGGACTGGACGGTGGAGGTCTGGGCCGGATCGCATGTCCAGCGGCCGATCTATGGCGGCAACATGCTGACGCATGAGGCTTTGCCGACTCCGCCGCCCGATCCGCGCCCGAACGATCCGCCCGAGGCGGCCGGCGGCGGCGGCACCCGCAACGGCACGCCACTGTATGACTTTCCGGCCAAGCGGATCATCCATCATCTGGCGTTGAAGACGGCGGTGCGGACGTCGTCGCTGCGCGGCCTGGGCGCTCTGCCCAACGTGTTCGCGCTGGAATGCTTCATGGACGAGCTGGCGGACCGCGCCGGGGTCGATCCCCTGGCCTATCGTCTGTCGGTGCTGTCCGATCCGCGCGCCCGCAAGCTGCTGGAAAGTGTCGGCGAACGCAGCGACTGGGCCAATCGCGGACCGGCGGGGACGGGCAGGGGGCTGGGCCTCGCCTGGAGCCGCTACAAGAACCGCGCCGCCTATGCCGCCGTCGCGATCGAGTTGGACGTCGACCAGGAAGTCCGCCTGCGCCGGGTCTGGTGCGCCGTCGATGCCGGCCTGGTGATCAACCCGGACGGTGCGAAGAACCAGGTCGAGGGCGGCATCATCCATGCCGCCAGCATGACACTGAAGGAAGAGGTGAAGATGGAGGGCGACGGGATCACGTCGCTGGATTGGGAGAGCTACCCGATCCTGAAATTCTCCGAGATCCCCGAGATCGACACCATCATCATGCATAACCCGGACATGCCGACGCTGGGCATGGGGGAATGCACCTTCGGCCCCACAGCTGCGGCCATCGGCAACGCCGTCGCGCATGCCCTCGGCACGCGCATCCGGGACATGCCGTTGAGCCGGGAGCGGATCGCGGCGGCGCTGCTGAAGGCCTGAGCTACAGGAACAGCCGCAGGGGGGTGACGGTGCCAGCCTGGTCCTTGACCAGGAACTCCTTGCCCCCCTCGGCTTCTTCGATAAGCGCTTCATAGAGGCGCAAAGCGTTCTTCACGACCTCGGCGTACGACGACGCTTCGGTCTTCAGTTTCAACGCGTTCAGCCGATCCATGGAGCGCGGCGTCAGGTCGAACTGGACCCGCATCTTGGCAACGCGGGCCTTGGCGTCGGCGCCCTGGGCAGCAGTGCGGCCGTTGGTGGTGTCGAGCGTGAGCGTGCTCATGAGAAACCCTTTCGATGCGCGCCAAAGTAGTAACTGACCAAAGCCCCGACGATCGGCCCGGTGACCGCCCAGACGGTGCTGATCGCCGTGGTGTCGCCGGTGATCAGCCCTTGCAGGCCGGTGACAGCGATTGCGGCGCTGGTGGCGAAGGCGAGCGCCCGAGCCACGAAAGCCCTTGTCCGGGCGTCCACCACCACGGCATCCTCCAACTCGAAGTCAGACCCGATGGCGGGCCGGAACGGCAGGTTGGGATGCATGCGGCGGTTCCGCCGTGGGTCCGAAGTCATCACCCTGTCTCCGCGTGGCGGGGCCGGCTGGCCCGAAATTCGAGCCTGATCCTGGACCGCCAATCGGAAACATAAGGTTAACGTAGCCGGATTTTTTTTCGGGTCAATCGAAATATGAGGATTATCACCTCATATATCCCGCGTCCAATGGCTTGCAATCCGCCGGCCCCGCCGCCATGGTCCGGCCCGCCATGACCCATATCCTGACCCTGATTGCCGACCGCGCCGCCACAACCCTGGACGCCGGAACCATCGACAGCGTGCGTGACGCCACCGCCGGCGGCCCCGCGATCATCCTGAACGCCGGAGAAGCCGCGGACATCCCGCTGACCGCCGAACCTGACCTGGCGGTGGTGCGGGCCGCCCTCGGCGCCGCCCCGGTCGATGCCATCGCCTCCGAGGTCGCCACCCGCCGCAAGGGCCTGCTGATTGCCGACATGGACAGCACCATGATCACCGGCGAAACGCTGGACGAGCTGGCCGATTTCGCCGGCCTCAAGGACAAGATCGCCGCCATCACGGCCCGCGCGATGAACGGGGAACTGGACTTCAAATCGGCGCTGCGGGAACGCGTCTTGATGCTGAAGGGCCTGCCGGTCTCAACCCTCGACCAGACCTGGGAACGCGTCCGCCTGACCGAGGGCGCACGGGAACTCGTCGCCACCATGCGGGGGAATGGAGCCTACACCGCCCTCGTCTCCGGCGGCTTCACCTTCTTCACCGCCCGCGTGGCCGCCCTGCTCGGCTTCCACATGCACAAGTCGAACCTGCTGCTCGATGACGGGGCGGCGCTGACGGGCTTTGTGGCGGAGCCGATCCTGGATCGGGACACCAAGCTGGAAACGCTGCAAGCCCTCGCGGCCGAACGGAACCTGCGGTTGTCCGCCACCGTCGCGGTGGGCGACGGCGCGAACGACCTGGACATGCTGGGGGCAGCCGGCCTGGGCGTCGCGTTCCACGCCAAGCCGATCGTGGCGGCCGCGGCGCGGGCGCGGGTGGATCATGCCAACCTGCGCGCACTGCTGTTTGCCCAGGGCTACCAGGCGGCGGACTTCGTCACCGCCTAGCGAACCGCCCGTTCCGGCGCCTGGGCGTGGTGGCCGCCGTGTTCGGTCCACTCCCACGGACCATCCACGTCGATGCCCTTAGCGCGCAGCATCGGGATATGGTCCTCGGCGTTGTCTTGCGGCTGGTAGCCGAGGAAGTCCCAATGGGTCCTGGCCACCTTCAGCCGCGTGTTGGCCGAGTAGCCATTGATCACCAGGCATCCCGGATCGGGGTGACGCAGCCCCGCATCCACCAGGCGCGCGACGTCGCCCGGGCTCAGCCAGGAGGCCAGTGACCGCTGGTCGATCGGCAGGGTCCGATAGGTCCCGATCCGCATCGACACGCTGCGGATGCCCCAGCGGTCGTAGTACATCCGCAGGATGTCCTCGAACGCCGCCTTGAACGCGCCGTACATGCTGTCCGGACGGGTCGGCATCTCGGGCGACACCGACACGTCGATCGGGTAGCAGCCGAAGGCGTGATTGGACGATGCGTAGAGAATACGCTCCACCCCCGCGAGGCGGGCGGCCTCGAACACGTCCCACACGCCCCGGCAATTGACGCGGAACAA
This sequence comes from Acetobacteraceae bacterium, assembly GCA_947476855.1. Next base: position 4,783 of record CANJSR010000210.1, on the reverse strand, counting down.
CTCCTCCAGAGAGGCGCCGTTGGGGACACCGGTCATGTAGACGACCGCCTTGACCCCCTGCATCATTCGGTCGATCGCCGAGCGGTCCGAGATATCGGCCAGGACGAATTCCTCATTCGCCGTCTGGTCCTTGATCGGACGGATATCCGTCAGGCGGAGGTGTTTCCACTCCGCCCGCAGGCCGTCGCGCAAGGCTGTCCCGATGGCCCCGGATGCGCCGGTGATCAGGACGGTATCCGAGGCCGGGTCGATCATGTGTCGGCCAGCGCGGTCAGGATGTGGTCACGGGCGGCGATGTCACCCTCGGCATGCACGGGCTGGATCGCGACATGGGTGGCCCCGGCGGCGAAATGCGCCCGCAGCCCGGCCTTCACCTGGTCGGCCGAACCCCAGAGGCACATCTGGTCGATGAAATCGTCCGATCCGCCGTTCTCCAGGTCCTTCTCGGTGAACCCGATGCGGAGGAAGTTGTTGCGGTAGTTGTCGAGCGTCATGTAACGCTCCAGTTCCTTGCGGCCGAGCGCGCGGGCCTTTACGGGGTCGGTTTCGATGGTGACCTTCTGCTCGATCGCCAGCCACTTGTTCGGGCCGAGGATCTTCGCCGCCTCAGCCGTGTGGCGCGGGTTGGTGTTGTAGGGGATGGCGCCCTGGGTCATCTCGCCCGAAAGCTTCATCATCAGCGGGCCGAGCGCGGCGACGCACAAAGGCCATTCAGCCGCACCGGGCTGGTCCTTGGTGATCCCGTTCAGATAGCGGCGCATCGCCGGGATCGGCTTTTCGTAGGTGTGGCCGCGCAGCCCCTCCACCATCGGCGGGTGGCTGACGCCCAGGCCGAGGATGAAGCGGTTGTCGAACAGGTCGTTCAGCGTGATCATCCCGCGCCGCGAGGTGAAGGCGTCGCGCGCGTAGATGGAGGCGATGGAGCTGCCGATCTTCAGCTTCGTCGTCTGCGCCAGCATATAGGCGGCGACAGCGAAGGACTCGTTGCCGCGCGATTCCGGATACCAGAGCACGTCGTAGCCCAGACGCTCCACCGTGCCGACGAATTCGCGGATTTGCGCGGGGGTTCCGAGCTTGTCCGTGGAGTACCAGGCTCCGAGGCGGCCGAGTTTCATGATGTTGTTTCCCGCAAAAGTGTGACCCGCAGCCTAGCAGGCGCCCGGGGTTGTGTCATCGCGCCAGCCGGGCCGGATGGTGTTCCGGGTCCGGGCCGCCTATATGGGCGGGATGCGCGCGCGCTTTATCAAGATGCATGGCTGCGGGAACGATTTCGTCATCTTCGACGAGCGTGCCCATCCGCTCGGCCTGACCGAACGCCGAGCGGCGGGGCTGGCGAATCGATGGACGGGTATCGGCTGCGACCAGTTCATCGTCATCGAGCCGCCGCCGCCGGGCGCCGACGCCTTCATGCGCATCCGCAACCCGGACGGGTCGGAGGCCGGGGCCTGCGGCAACGCCACACGCTGCGTCGCTTGGCTGTTGGCACAGGAACATGACCGACGCGCGCAGATCATCCGCACGATCTCCGGCGACCTGCCGTCCGAGTTGCTGCCGGATGGGCGCGTGCGGGTGGACATGGGGGCGGTGCGGCTGGACTGGGCGGATGTGCCGCTGGCGCGCCCGATGGACACGCTGCATCTGGACCTGGCGCGTGGGGACGTGCGCGATCCGGCGGCGGCGAGCATGGGCAACCCGCACGCGACGTTCTTCGTGCCCGACATGGACGCCGTCAGGATTGCCGAGATCGGGCCGTCTTTGGAGACCGATCCGATCTTTCCGCAAAAGGCCAATATCGGGTTCGTGCAGGTGCTGGCGCCGGATCGGTTCCGGCTTCGGGTGTGGGAGCGTGGGGCGGGACTGACGCTCGCATGTGGGTCTGGTGCATGCGCGGCCATGGTCAACGCCGCCCGCCGCGGCCTGACCGGACGGCGCGCCACCGTACTGGTGGATGGGGGGGAGTTGGAGATGGAGTGGCGCGATGACGGCCATGTCCTGATGACTGGCCCGGTCGCCACGTCCTTCACGGGTGAGGTCGACTTGGACCATTATCCCGCATGACGGTTGAGGTCCTCACCTTCGGCTGCCGTTTGAATGCCTATGAGAGCGAGGTCATGCGCGGCCATGCTTCCGCCCTGACCGACACGATCATCGTCAATACCTGCGCCGTGACCGGAGAGGCTGAGCGCCAGGCGCGCCAGGCGATCCGGAAGCTGGCGCGGGAACGGCCGGACGCGCGGATTGTCGTTACAGGCTGCGCCGCCCAGATCGATCCGGCGAAGTGGTCGGCCTTGCCGAACGTCGACCGTGTCCTGGGCAACGAGGACAAGCTGAAGCCGGAAAGCTGGCTGCCGGGGGCGCCGAGCGCTGTGTCGGATATCATGGCGGCGCGGGAGACGGCGCCGCATCTGGTCACCGAGTTCGCCGGACGCGCCCGCGCCTTCGTGCAGGTGCAACAGGGCTGCGATCATCGGTGTACGTTCTGCATCATCCCGTTCGGACGTGGTCCCAACCGATCGGTCCCCGTCGGCGCGATCGTCGAGCAGGTGCGGGCGCTGGTGGCCTCCGGCTATCGGGAGGTCGTGCTGACCGGCGTCGATATCGCCTCCTACGGCGCCGATCTGCCGGGGCGGCCGACGCTCGGGCAGATGACGCGGCGGATGCTGGCGCTGGTGCCGGAGTTGCCGCGGTTGCGGCTGTCCTCGATTGATCCGGCCGCGATTGATGATGATATCTGGCGGCTGCTGGAGACGGAGCCTCGGCTGATGCCGCATCTGCATCTGTCACTACAGGCCGGCAGCGACATGATCCTGAAGCGGATGAAGCGGCGGCATCTGACGGGCGATGCGCGGACGGTGATCGAGCGGGCGCGGGCGCTGCGGCCCGGCATCGCCATCGGCGCCGACCTGATCGCAGGCTTCCCGACCGAGACGGACGATTTGTTTGCCGAGACCCTGGCTTTCGTCACCGAAACCGACCTGCCGTTCCTGCATGTGTTTCCCTATAGCGAGCGTCCGGGCACCCCCGCCGCGCGCATGCCGGCGATCCCCAAGCCTGATCGCAAGGCACGGGCGGCGCTGTTGCGGTCGGCGGGCCAGCGCTCCGCCGAACGTTTCTATGCGGCGCAGTTTGGCCAGGTTATTTCGTTGCTGACGGAAACCGGCGACACCGGCCATAGTGAGCATTTCGCCCCTGTCCGCCTGTCCGCGCCGGTCGCGGCCGGACGGCTGATTCCGGCCCGGGTTACCGGCGCCACACTCGACGGTTTGTTGGCGGAGGCGGCCTGATGGCTCTTGGTGGATTTTTCTCCCGGCTGAAGGAGGGCCTGTCCCGCAGCACCGCGAAGATCACGGAAAGCATCACCGCGGTCTTCAAGAAGCGCCGCCTGGATGATGAGGCCCTGGAAGAACTGGAAGACCTGCTTCTCGGTGCCGACCTCGGTGTCGATGCCGCCAAGCGGGTGATCGCCGAGTTCCGCCGCACCCGCTTCGGCAAGGAAGTCACCGACGAGGAAATCAAGCAGGCGCTGTCCGAGGAAATCGCCGCGATCCTGACCCCCGTCGCGCTGCCCTTGGTGCTGGATCCGGCGAAGAAGCCGCATGTCGTGCTGGTGGTCGGCGTGAACGGCACGGGCAAGACCACGACGATCGGCAAGCTAGCGCAGCTCTACAAGGATGAGGGCAAGCGCGTCGTCCTGTGCGCCGGCGATACGTTCCGCGCCGCGGCAGTGGAGCAGTTGCAGATATGGGGGGAACGCACGGGCGCGCCGGTGATCTCCGGCGGGCAGAACGCGGACTCGGCGGGGCTGGCGTTCGATGCACTGACGCGGGCGCGGGCGGACCAGGCGGATGTGCTGCTGGTCGATACCGCCGGGCGGCTGCACAACAAGAACGCGCTGATGGAGGAACTGCGGAAGATCATCCGCGTGTTGCGCAAGCAGGATGAAACCGTTCCGCATACGGTGCTGCTGGTGCTGGACGCGACGACCGGACAGAACGCTGTGCAGCAGGTGAAGGTGTTCAAGGAAATGGTGGACGTGACCGGGCTTGTGGTCACCAAGCTGGATGGCAGCGCCCGCGGCGGGATTGTGGTTGCGCTGGCTGAGACGTTCGGGCTGCCGGTCCATGCGGTGGGGGTGGGGGAGAAGGCCGGGGACCTGCGGCCGTTTGACGCGAACGACTTCGCGCGTGGGTTGGTGGGGTTGTAGAGCGGGTCGGGCGTTGGGTTTCGTCATGCCGGGCGCAGGCCCGGCACCCACGACTTTCCCCTGTTTCTGACAGCGAAGTCGTGGGTGGTGGCCCTACGGCCACCATGACGGGGTGGTGGGGACGGGGGGATCGATTATGATATCGTCCGATCCTAAACCAGCAATTCCGCGAGATGCGTCATCGTCCGCACAATAATATCCGGCTGATGCGGCCCGGCGCCGAACGGGCGTTCCCGCCGATCAATGAACGCGGTTCGCATCCCAGCTGACTTCGCGCCCACGCAATCGAATTCATGGTTCGCCACGAACAGGATCTGCTCCATCGGCAGACCGATCAATTCCGCGGCCTTGGTGTAGGTCGCGACATGTGGCTTGAACGAGTTCGCCTCGGCCACCGAGATCACGCGATCGAACGGAAACCCGTGATACCGCTTGGCGGTTTCCAGCATGTCTGGATCGCCGTTCGACAGCACCACGAGCTTGAACCGGGTCTGCAACGTCGTCAGCGCTGCCGGAACCTCCGGAAAGCAGCGCAGGCGTTCGATGGCGGCGACCAGGTCACGGACCTCGTCCATCGTG
>CANJSR010000209.1 GCA_947476855.1 Acetobacteraceae bacterium | reverse complement strand
TCGTGGCGGAATGGTAGACGCGCAAGCTTGAGGTGCTTGTGGGGGAAACCCCGTGGAAGTTCGAGTCTTCTCGACCGCATATCCCGGCTCTGCTGACATTTCGGTCAGCTTAGCCGATCCGGCCCGGACCAGGGGCAGGGATTTTGTTCGGCCCCTAGGCAACGGGCATGTCATCCATCGCCGGCCTGCCGGTGACGTGGCGCCAGTGGTGCCACAGCAACCGCGCGGCCATGGATCGCGCCGGCTTCCATTGCTCCGCGAAGATCCGCAGGGCCTTCGGGTCCGGCCGAACGGACAGGCCCTTGAGGTCGGCGGCGGCCGCGGCGAGCGCGATGTCGCCGGAGGGGAACACGTCCAGCCGCTCCAGCGCGAACAGCAGATAGATTTCGGCCGTCCAGCGCCCGAGTCCCTTCACCCCGGCAATCGCCGCGATCGCGGCCTCGTCTTCCAGCCCCGCAAGCTGCTCCTGGCTGAGCGTGCCATCCAGGAACGCGGTCGCCAGCGCGCGGGCATGGACGACCTTGGGGCGGGAGAGCCCGGCGCCACGCAGATCCTCCTCCGACAGCAGCATCATCCCGGCAGGGTCGAGCGCGTCGGGCAGCACCCGCAACCGGTTCCAGATGGCATGAGCAGCCTGGTTGCTGATCATCTGGGCAACGATCGCCTGCAACAGGCCGGGGAAGCCCGGCGCGCGGGTGCGCCAGGGCAAGGGGCCGGCCTGGGCCAGCACGCGCCCCAGATCGGGGTCGGCGGCGATCAGCGCCTCAAGCGCGGCGGCGGCATGGGCAGGCGGATGGGGAAAGTCCATGGCCGGACCCTACGCCGGCCGATCCGCCGGGTCACCCGGTGGCCGCCGAATCCGCTTGGCGATCGGGCCGGAAGCGCCCACATCCGGCGCTGACCGGCGGCGAAATGCTTCCTCACCGCTCGAAATGCAATAAAGTGCTACAATGGCCACAGCGTGTCGGAGACGGTATTATTCTAGCGGGCATGGAACACATACCGCATATCCTGATTGTCGATGATGACCGGGAAATCCGCGATCTGCTGGCGCGCTTCCTGGAGCAGAACCGCTTCCGCGTCACCACCGCCCGTGACGGGCGAGAGATGCGCCGAGCCTGGGGCAACGGCCATTTCCAGCTTGTCGTCCTCGACCTGATGCTGCCGGGCGAATCCGGCCTCGACGTCGCCCGCTGGCTGCGCGCCCAATCCAACATCGCCATCATCATGCTGACCGCGATGGGGGAAGACACGGACCGCATCATCGGGCTTGAACTCGGGGCCGACGACTATGTCCCGAAGCCCTTCAACCCGCGGGAGCTTCTGGCCCGCATCCGCGCCGTGCTAAGGCGGGCGCCGGAGCGGGAAGAACAGCAGGCGCGGGAGACACCGGCGGGGTTCCGCTTCGCGGGCTGGATGCTGGAAACCTCCCGCCGCCGCCTGGTGAACCCCGAAGGGGTGGAGGTGCCGTTGACGGGTGGGGAGTTCGATCTGCTGCTGGCCCTGGTCGAACGCGCGAACCGCGTCCTGACCCGCGACATGCTGCTCGATCTGCTGCGCGGGCGGCAGGCGGGGCCGTATGACCGGGCGATCGATGTCGCCGTGTCCCGCCTGCGCCGGAAGCTGGAAGACAACGGGCGCAACGCCCAGCTCATCAAGACCGTCCGCAGCGGGGGCTATGTCCTCGCGGCCCCCGTGGAACGCGCGTGACGTTCCGCGCCTGGCCCCGCAGCCTCGCCTCCCGCACCGCGGTCGTGCTGCTGCTGGGTCTGGCGCTGGTGCAGATCGCCGGGCTGACCATCCATGGCCTCGACCGCGTCGACATGCAGCGCCTGGCGCAAGCCCGCGACGTGGCCGAACGCGTCGTTGGCATCTACCGCTCCTTCGTCGTCGCCACGCCCGAGCAGCGGCCGACCCTGCTGACCGAACTCCGCCGCGGCCCGGCCCTGGTGATCGAGGTCTCGGACATCCCCCCCGCCGGCGCGGTCTCCGAAGTGCCGATCGAACTCGCCCGCCTGCTGCGGGTGAACGTCAACCTGGTGCCCCTGGGCGTGCAGTCCCAGCGCTGGCGAGAGGTCGTCTTCCAGGGCGGGCCGGCGATGCAGCGCATCACCGTCGCCTTCCGCCTGCCCGAGGGGCAATGGCTGCATGTCACCGTCCCGGTCGGGCGGGTGGCGCCCTGGCACTCCCCGACGTTCCAGATCGCCTTCGCGCTGATGACCGTCTTCGCCGCCGGGCTGATCCTGTGGGCCGTGCGGCGGCTGACGGCGCCGGTCGCCACGCTCGCATCCGCGGCCGAGGCGCTGGGCCGCGACGTCAACGCGCCGCCTTTGCCTGAAACCGGACCGCTGGAGGTCGCCCGCGCCGCCGCCGCCTTCAACACGATGGCCGAACGGATCAGGCGCTTCGTCTCCGACCGGACGGAACTGCTGTCCGCCATTGGGCACGACCTCCGGACGCCCATCACCCGCCTGAAGCTGCGGGCCGAGTTCATGGAGGATGAGGAGCAGCGCACCAAGATGCTGGCCGACCTTGCGGAGCTGGAGGCGATGGTCTCCGCCACGCTCGCCTTCGGGCGGGCGTCGCGCACCGACGAACCGGCCGTGGCGCTGGATCTGGCCGAGCTGCTGCAAACCATCCTGGATGAGGCGCACGACACCTGGCCGCAGATGGAAAACAAGCTCCACTACGACGGTCCCCCCCACCTTACCGTTCACGCCCGTTCGCTCGGCCTGAAGCGGGCGCTGACCAACCTGGTGACGAACGCGGTGAAGTATGGCGGGTCGGCGCGGGTGCGGCTGCATCCGCCGGCGGGCGGGATGGTGCGGATCGAGATTGAGGATGAGGGCGAGGGCATTCCCCCCGGAGAGCTGGACCGCGTCTTCGAACCCTTCCACCGGGCGGAGCCGAGCCGGAACAGGGAGACGGGGGGGGTTGGGCTGGGGCTGCCGATCGCGCGGAACATCCTGCGCGCCGCGGGCGGGGATGTGACCCTGTCGAACCGGATCGAGGGCGGGGCGAGGGCGACGGTGACCCTGCCCGGGTAGGGTTCGGGGTTGGGTAAGCCCCCGGGTTGGGTGGCCATGTGATGGAGTGGCCATGCAATGGGGTGAGTCCCCGGAAGCCCCCTCCCCCCTTGAGGGGGAGGGCTGGGGTGGGGGGTGTCGCGGCACGGAACTGGGGCGCGTCTACCCCTCCCCCAACCCCTCCCTCAAGGGGAGGGGAGTCAACGTAGCACCCCCTCAAACAATCCGCGTGCGGATCGTCCCAACCCCCTCAACCGTCCCTTCCAGCACATCCCCCCGCTGGACAGCCGCCACATCCTCGGGCGTGCCGGAGTAGATCAGGTCCCCCGGCGCCAGCGTCACCAGGCCGGAGAGATACGCAATCGTCTCCTGCACGTTCCAGATCATCTTGCTCAGGTCGGAGGTCTGGCGGACCTTGCCGTTCACCTTCAGCTCAATCAGCCCCTTGGACGGGTGGCCGCAGCGGCCGGCGGGGACCATCAGGCCGATCGGGGCGGAGTGGTCGAAGCCCTTGCCCATGTCCCAGGGCTTGCCCTCTTTCTTCGCGGCGTTCTGGAGGTCGCGGCGGGTCATATCCAGGCCGGCGGCATAGCCCCAGACGTGGCGCAGCGCGTCCGCTTCCGCGATGTTCGCGCCGCCTTCACCGATGGCGACGACCAGTTCCATCTCGTGATGCAGGTCCTTGCTTTGCGGCGGATAGGGCATGTCGGCGCCGTTCAGCAGCAGGGCATCGGCGGGCTTCATGAAGAAGAACGGAGGCTCCCGATCCGGGTCGCTGCCCATTTCGCGCGCGTGTTCGGCGTAGTTGCGGCCGACGCAGAAGACCCGGCGGACGGGGAAGCTGCCACCGCCCGCGACGGGGACCGAGACGATGGCGGGGGGCGGGATGACGTAATCAGCCATTTGGGTCCGGTGCTCCGGTCAGGGTGGGTTTGGCGTGGATAGGCGGGATGGGGTGGTAACGTCAAACATTGGGGGGTTAATCGGGCCACTTGGCCCGCATGACCTTCAGCTTGGCGACCCGCTGCTCAAGTAGTGGGAGCATGTCTGGCACATGATGCTCGCGATAAACCTCGGCCGCCCCTTCCATCCGGGCAATCGCCTCATCCAAATGACCCGGGGAGGCGAAGCGCTCGCCGACAACAGCAACAGTAATCGCGAGGTCGGATTGAGCATTTGCCCACTCCAACGGCGTATTGTCCCTTGACCTCGCTGACAGGACGACCCGCAGCGCGTCGACCTGTTCATGCAGTTGATTGAACGGACTGTCCCGCGTTCGGATCAACGCAAGGACATATTGATATGAGAGACGTGCGGTGGAACACGGGAACGGCACCGACTCAGCATGACACTCTTCCAGGGCGGCCTTGAACGACACGGCGGCATCGTCCAACAACGAGTTATTTCCACTTCGAGCCGCAAGGCGCCACAGGACGGCACCAAGGTTCATCTGCGTAACCGCCCAAGCCATCGGCACGCGGTCGCGGGTCTGCTCCTCCAGCGCGGCCCGGAAAACCGTCAGCGCCTCCTCCAACCGCACCGTCCCGGTTTCCCATTCACCGAGGATCGCGAGCGCGCTACCTAGGGCCGCCTGCCTCGCCGCCCATTCCAGCGGCACGCGGTCGCGGGGGCTTTCCTCCAGCGCGGCGCGGTGGACCGCCAACGCTTCCTCCAACCGCAGTCGGCCTTCTTCGGCGACCGCCGGGGTTTCTCTGTGCCGGTCGCCGAGCAAGCTTAGAGTAAGGCCAAGGCCCTCCTGCGTCACCGCCCAGGCCAGTGGCACGCTGTCGCGGGGGCTTTCCTCCAGCGCGGCGCGGTAGGCGGCCACCGCCTCCTCCAGCCGCTGCCGACCTGCCCCGGCGGAGGCCGGGGTCTCGCTCTCCAGCCGGCCGAGGGCACCAAGTGCGTTTCCTAGGGCGCGCTGCGCCCACGCCCAGCCTAACGGCACGCGGTCGCGGGTCCATTCTTCCAGCGCGGCGAGGTGGGCCGCCAACGCCTCCTCCAGCCGCCGTCGGCCTGCCCCGGCGGAGGCCGGGGCCCTACTCTCCCGCGCGCCGAGGGCCACAAGCGCGTTGCCGAGGTTGTTCTGCGCGCCCGCCCAGTCCAGCGGCACGCGGTCGCGGGTCCATTCTTCCAGCGCGGCGCGGAAGGCCGCCACCGCCTCCTCCAGCCGCGCCGTCCCGCTCTCCCGCTCGCCGAGGGTCGCAAGCGCGCTGCCGAGGTAATTCTGCGTCGCGGCCCAGTCCATCGGAATACGATCGCGTTGGGCGAGGCCGAGCGCGGCCTGGAAGGTGGCGATGGTCTCGCGCAGGGCCGGGTTGTCGCCGAAATCGCGACCCCCTTCGTACAACGCAAAGCCCTGACCGATCGTGTAATGCCACCGCATAACCGTGTCTTCGGCGGGCACCAACCGGGCCGCCTCGGCGTAATGTTGGGCTGCCGTGCGATAGTCCAACCGCAGCCGCGCTGCGGCACCACGTTCCGCCCGGCTCTGCGCCGCGCTCAGGCGACGGCGGGCCGCGTGGGACTCCAGTTCCTCCACCACCTCCAGATCGCGCGCCTCAGCCTGGGCCAGCGCGCCGTCGGCGGCAGCGAACTGACCCATGGACAGGGCAGAGGCCGCCTGCTGACGAAGGTCCTGGACAAGAGGATCATCGCTGATGAGGCGGTTGAGCCGATCCTGCAGGGCAATATAATCGTCGGCCTTAGCACGCAGCACCTTTTCCACGCGGGCCGGGTCGCTGGCTTCCTCCAGATAACCGAATGCCGAAAGAATTTCCCTGAGGGTCGGCAGCGGGACCCCCTTCTCCCGTGCGATCGCCGCGAGCAACCGGTCCTCCATCCGGTCCTGGCCCACCCGGAGTTCACTCAGTCCCTTGTCCACGCTGTCGAACCGCCCAGTCCCCCATTGAGCCAACAGCCCGCCGCCGAGCAGCATCACCAACCCCAGCACGACCAACGGCACGATGTGGCGCAGCAGATCACGCCGGACATGCTCGCGTACCCGATCCTCCACGGCGCTGACATCCAACCCGGTCAGTGCGGCAACGACCTTGGCCATCGCCCGGGATGGGCCTTCCGCGGTCCAATGTGGATTGGCGAGCAACGTCTCGATCGGCTCGTCCGTCGGTTGCCCATCCGCAGCCAGCCGACGCCGCAGCATCAGGGGCCTGCATTCCCGCCTAGGATCACCCGGCCTCCCCGACACAATGATCGCGCATACCGGACGGTCGGGGTAGGTATGCCGGAAGTAACGGATCTCCTCATTGACATAGGGACTTTTCACGGCGCGGGGGGATGCCATGACGATCAGCGCGGCGGATCGGTCCAGCTTCGCCGCGATTTCCGGCTTCAATTCACCACCCGCTGCCAGATCAATTTCGTCTCGGCAGATGGGCGAGAGGGTTTCAGGGACGGGGCCGACCGCGGTTACGGTCCCGACCAGGATCGGGTTGACCGTGAACGTTTCGAGCCGATGATGCCAGCGCTTCGCCGCGCGCTTGTCTCCATGGCTATATGAAAGAAACGCCCGGTATCGACCGATCGATGGCGGCTCCGGTGGCATCCGAGGCTCCCTATCCTCCAACGGGACTCCAGTACCCTAACCGGTCATGTCGTTCCTGTCACGGCAAACCCTGTCCCCCGTTCAGGCCCTCGATCCGGCCGGAAATTCCGCGTCCTGGATCAAGCGAACTCGGACTGGCACACACCATTGTAAGAATTTATTCCTTGACATCCGGCGCGGCGTGTGTTCTTTGAATGTTCATGTCCGCCGCGCCCCTCACCGCCGAATCTGGTGCCGCTTCCGGTCCGCAAGACCAGGCACGGAACCGGTATGGGCGCCTTCTGGGGCTGGTGCGGAGGATCATCGACCATGGCCGAGATCTCGTTGCCTCTCTGAAACGCCAGAACACGCCTTCCCCCAGCGGGGAGGTCGCTCGGCGTTTCGGCACCTTCAACCTCGCCTTGATCATCGCGCGCATCACGCGGGGCTTGGCCATCGCCGCCGGTCTGGAATCACGGCTGCTGCGCGCCCGGCCGGCCCAACGGGCCAACCCCAACCGCCCGGCCCGACCCGCGCGGCCACGCCCGGCGCGTCCCCCCGCGATCAGTCAATCAGAGGACGACGCGGCCTTGCTGCGCGCCATGCCCTCGGCTGAGGAGATCGCCGAACGCATTCGCCACCGCGCGCCTGGGGCGGTGATCGTGGAGATCTGCCGGGACCTCGGCATCCACGCCGACCATCCGCTGTGGCCGGAGATCAGGGACGCGATCATCCTGCATGATGGCAGTCTGGCACGCATGGTCAGGGTGTGGATGGACCGGATGGCAATATTCATGGCCGCCTTGATGGCGCAGCCATCGGCGGGCGCGTCGTCGTGCGGTTGGGGCGGGCCGTTGCCCGCGAGTACCGGTCCCCCCTGATCTCTGCTGGGTGGGACCGCTGAGATAACCCGGGCAACGGGGCCGCCGCATGGTGGTCCCGCTATCTGGATTCGGGGTTGGGGCTGTCCCGTCGTTTGGGATTGTTGGGGTGGAGACGCCTGCGATCCTGAAGATAGTGCGGGTTCTGCCCGTCCCATGGATCGTGCCGCTGCTACCCCTCCCCCCGGCCCCCTCCCTCAAGGGGAGGGGGAGATTCGCGCGCCCACCTACGCCTCACACCCCTCTTCCCGCAGCAGATCCACCACCGCGTCCACCGGCACATCCGCGCTCGTGAACGCCTGCCCAATCCCCCGCGCCAACACAAACGTCAGCGCCCCATCGCGCACCTTCTTGTCCCGCCGCATATGCCCCACCAGCGTCGCCGCCGAGAACCGCCGGTTCAGAGTCCGCAACTCCGCCGCCATCCCGCAGGCCGCGACATGCGCCACAACCCGTTCGGCATCGGCGGGGGTGCAATGGCCCAGCCTCGCGGACAGCTTGAAGGCGAGGCCCAGGCCAACGCCCACACCCTCCCCATGCAGCAGGCCGCCGTCGTAGCCATACTCCGCCTCCAGCGCATGCCCGAACGTGTGCCCCAAATTCAGCAGCGCTCGGCCGTCATTCGGCTTTTCCTCGCGTTCGTCATCGCCCACGACGGCGGCCTTGA
>CANJSR010000208.1 GCA_947476855.1 Acetobacteraceae bacterium | reverse complement strand
GTGATACGTCTTTGAAGGACCCACCATGGACTTCGATCTCTCCGACGACCAACGCCTGCTGAAGGACAGCGTCGACCGCCTGATCGCGGACAAGTACCAGTTCACCCAGCGCAAGAAATACCAGGCCGAACCCGCCGGCTACGCGGCCGAGAACTGGGAGGCGCTGGCCGAACTCGGCCTTCTGGGCCTGCCGTTCGAGGAGACCCTGGGCGGCTTCGGCGGCGGCGCGGTGGAAACCATGATCGTCATGGAATCCTTCGGCCGCGGCCTGGTGCTGGAACCCTTCTTCGCCACCATCATTCTGGGCGGCGGGCTGCTCCGGCGCGCCGGATCGGCGGAACTGCGCGGTGCGCTGGTGCCGCGGATCGTGGCGGGCAAGCTCAAGCTCGCCTTCGCGCATGTCGAGCGGCATTCCCGTTACGACCTCCATGACGTGATGACGACCGCCCGCAAGGATGGCTCCGCCTGGGTGGTGGATGGGGCCAAGAGCGTGGTTCTGCATGGCGATGCGGCCGACATGATCCTGGTGACGGCCCGCACCGCGGGGGCGCAGCGGGATCGCGACGGCGTCGGCCTGTTCCTGGTCGATGCCCGCGCGCCAGGCGTGACGCGCCGTGGCTACCCGACGCAGGACGGGCTGCGGGCGGCCGAGGTCACGCTTGCCGGCGTGCGCGCCGACCAGTGCCTGGGCACCAGCGCCCTGCCGATCATCGAGCACGTGGTCGACGAGGCGATCGCCGCTTTGTGCGCCGAGGCGGTGGGCGCGATGCAGGTCATGAACGAGATGACGCTGGAATACCTCAAGACCCGCAAGCAGTTCGGCCGCACGATCGGGTCGTTCCAGGTGTTGCAGCACCGCGCCGTCGACATGCTGACCGAGCTGGAACAGGCGCGCGGCATGGCGATGTACGCCACCGTCATGTCCACCGAGGCCGACCCGGTGGAGCGCCGGCGCGCGATCTCGGCTGCGAAGGTGCAGATCGGCAAGTCCGGCCGGCACATCGGGCAGGAGGCGGTGCAACTTCACGGCGGCATCGGCATGACCGCGGAATATGCCGTCGGGCATTACTTCAAGCGGATGACGGTGATCGACCAGCTTTACGGGGATGCCGACACGCACCTGCGGCAACTGGCGCGCCTGGGCGGGCTGTTCGGCCACGCGGCATGACGCCGACGGTCCTGCTCGACCTGGACGGCACGCTGTCGGATTCCAAGCCCGGGATCGCGGGGTGCTTCCGGTTCACGCTGTCGCAGTTGGGGCACGATCCGGATTCCGCCGGTGATCTGTCCTGGGCCGTCGGGCCGCCGATCGCGACGTCCCTGGGCCGGCTGCTGGCCCCCTTCGGCGATGACCGGGTGGCGGAGGGGCTGGCGATCTACCGCGCCCGGTATTCCGAGGTGGCGCTCTATGACTGCTCGGTGTTTCCGGGCGTGGTCGGGATGCTGGATGGGCTGCGCGATGCCGGGTTGCCGCTGTATATCGCGACGTCCAAGCGGCGGGATTTCGCGGAGCGGGTGATGGATCACCTGGGCCTGACCGCCTATGTCCGGCGCATCTACGGCGCCGAACCGGGCGGCGGGCTGGACGAGAAGTACGATCTGCTGGCCCATATCCTGAAAACCGAGGCGCTGGATCCCGCCGCCACCATCATGGTCGGCGACCGGCTGCACGACATCCACGCGGCGAAGATCAACGCGCTGCGCTCGGTTGGGGTGCTGTGGGGCTATGGCGGTGCGGCGGAACTGACCGAGGCGGGGGCCGATCACCTGGCCGAGGTGCCAGCCCAGGTGGTCCGATTGGTCCAAGGGCCCTGACTGCAAGCCCCTCACGGGAAGAGGAAGGGCGTAATCCCTACTCCCTCCCCCCTTGAGGGGGAGGGTTGGGGTGGGGGGTAGGCGACGGCACGGACCTTCGGGCGGATGCTTCGTAGTCCCTGCCATACCCCAATCCCAAGACTGGGGCGCGAGCACCCCTCCCCCCAACCCCCTCCCTCAAGGGGAGGGGGAGCCCGTGACTACCTACCCCCCCAACTTCTCCGCCTCGGCGTCCGAGAACCCCCAGGCCTTCAGCGTATCCCGCGCCTTCACCGTCCCCGCCGGAGTCGGATGCGCCAGCGGAGTCCCCTGGAACCGCGGTGCCGGCGCCGGCTGGCGCATGCCACCCACATCGATGAACGCGTTCCGCGCCACGTTGTGCGGATGGGTGTGCGCTTCCTCCATCGACAGCACGGGGGCGAAGCAGACATCCGTCCCCTCCAGAACCGAGCACCAATGGGCGCGGGTCTTCGTCTTGAACAACGCGGTCAGCCGCTCCTTCACCGCCGGCCAATGCGCCCGGTCGCGCTGCGGCGGCATGGTGGCGGGATCGATCTCCAGCCGTTGCAGCAGTTCGGCGTGGAACTTCATCTCGATCGACGCAATCGAAATGAACTCGCTATCCGAGCACTCATAGACCTCGTAGAAATAAGACCCCGAATCGAGCTGGTTTTCCCCGCGCGGCGCCGGCAGCCGTCCGCCGGCCTTCATCGCGTAGATCGGCGTCATCAGCGACAGCGCGCCATCGACCATCGCCGCATCGACCACCTGGCCCTTGCCCGTGCTGCGCGCCGAGATGATCCCCGCGAGCAGCCCCGTGATCAGGTAAAGCGATCCGCCGCCATAGTCCCCCACCAGGTTCAAAGGTGGCGTCGGCTTCTGCCCCGCCCGCCCGATCGCATGCAGCGCCCCGGTCAGCGCGATGTAGTTCAGGTCATGGCCGGCGGCGAGCGCCAAAGGCCCCTCCTGCCCCCACCCGGTCACCCGGCCGAACACCAGTTTCGGGTTCCGCTTCAGGCAGACATCGGGGCCAAGGCCGAGGCGTTCCATGACGCCGGGCCGGAAGCCCTCGATCAGCGCGTCGGCGCCCTCGATCAGGCGCAGCACGACCTCGATCGATTCTGGCTTTTTCAGATCGAGCGCGATGGCTGAGCGGCTGCGCTTGGTGAACTCGAACTCCTCGGCCATCGGCACGCCGAGGTCGGCCGGGGCGGTGCGGTCGATACGCAGGATGGTGGCCCCCATGTCGGCCAGCATCATCGACGCCATCGGCGCCGGTCCGATGCCCGCGAATTCAACGATCTTCACGCCTGCCAAGGGTCCCATCGGCGTTTCCTCACTTGGGGTTGTTTCTGGCGGTCATTAAGGCGCCTTGCGCCCCCTCTCGCAACCCTGGCGGGACGGGCCTATCTTGTCGGCATGGACCTCGATTTCTCCGAAGACGAAATCCGTCGCTACTCGCGCCATATCCTGTTGCAGGAAGTGGGCGGGATCGGTCAGGCGAAGCTGAAGGCCGCGCGCGTCCTGTTGATGGGCGCCGGCGGCCTGGGTTCGCCTCTTGCGCTGTACCTGGCCGCGGCCGGCATCGGCACGCTGGGCATCGTCGATGACGACACGGTGGAGATTTCCAATCTCCAGCGCCAGATCGCGCACACGACGGCGCGGATCGGGGTCGGCAAGGCGGTCTCGGCGGCCGAGGCGGCGCTGGCGATCAACCCCGAGGTGAAGATCGAGACCCACCCCTTCCGCCTGAACGCCGACAACGCGCTGGACCTGATCAGCCGCTACGACCTGGTCTGCGACGGCACCGACAATTTCAACACTCGCTTCCTGATCGCCGACGCCTGCGCGCTGGCGAAGAAGACGCTCGTCTCCGCCGCTGTCCTGCGGTTCGAGGGGCAGTTGTCCACCTTCAAGCCGCATGAGGGCGGGCCGTGCTACCGCTGCCTGTATCCCGAACCCCCGCCCGCCGGCGTGGTCCCGAGTTGCAGTGAGGCCGGGGTGCTGGGCGCCGTCACCGGCGTCATGGGCACGTTGCAGGCGACCGAGGTGCTAAAGGAAATCCTCGGAATCGGCGACACGATGTCCGGCCGGCTGCTGGTGTGGGACGGCCTGGCCACGCGGTTCCGGACGATCAAGCTGCGCCCCGATCCGCATTGTGCCCTGTGCGGGCCGGAAGCGACGATCAAGGACCTGTCCGCCCACACCGACACATCAGGCCCCGTCTGTGCGGTCTGACCTCCCGCTCGGCGTCCTGCTTATGTCCGGCGCGCATGACCGCGCGCACTACGCCTTTGTCGTCGCCGCCGGCGCCGCCGCTTTGGGCCGCCCCGTCGTGCTGTTCGCCACCAATGCCGGCTGCCACGCTTTGTTCTCCGACTGGTCAGGCCTGACCGACGCCGCCCGGGACGCGCGGGTCGAGGCCGTGGGCGTCGCCGGGATCGACATCCTCCGCGAGGCCAGCATCGAACTCGGTGTCCGCCTGATCGCCTGCGAGTCCGGCCTCCGCGCCGAGGGCCTGGATGCCGCCCGCCTGGTGCCCGGGGTGGAAATCGCGGGCGTGGCGACGTTCCTCTCGGCCGTGGGCCTGGGGCAGATCGTGACGATCTAGGACCTGTCGTCCGTTCAGTCAGACGAGGCGCCGCACATATGTCTCGATCGTAGGGCTCGGGCTACCTGCAATTGACCTTCGATGGGATCATCGCGGTCTGCCCGACGGCCCCGCATGTTGTTCTGGCCACCGATGCGGTCCGGCGGATCACGCTCGCGAATGCCCAAGCGATACCGATAGGCACAGCGGGTCGCCGGATCAGCTACGCGTCGCGGGCCAAGCCGCACATTCCTGATATCGAGCGTCTGATCGTCGTGTCGTCCACATCAAAAAGCCGGTCAGCTTCCGAAAGCTGACCGGCCTCGAGCCGAAGAACGCGCTGAGCGGGAGCGGCGGTTTGGTCTGCTGGAACGAATCCTAGAAGGCGTCGCAATCAGGACTCACTCAGGCATGGCCTCGCCTATGCCCTGCGGCGGGCCCAGCCGACCAATCCCAGGGCGCCGCCAAGCAGCAGCAGTGAAGCGGGCTCGGGAGCCGCCCGCGCCGCTACATTGTCGACCTCGAAGCAGCAGCTTCCGGCCACCGACAGGACAACGGTGTCGAAATACTCTCCCGGCCCGGTAGCGAAGAAATTGACAAAGGGATCCGTGAAGCCGCCGCCGCCATCGTGTGGGCCGGAAACCAGCGTGGCCCCATTGAAGAGCCGCACCTCATTTGACACGCCTGGGCTGCCCCACAGCAGGCCGAAATAATCCAGCAGCGTGTTGAAGGTGATTACAATGGGGCCAGGGTTGAAGTCGCCGATGCTCGCGAAGTTGCCGCCGCCACCAGGGTTGGAGCCGTAGTTGATAGCGTATGGGCCAGTTATGGAAGTCACCAGCCCCCCGTTTGGATTGTCAAAATCGATCTGCGTCGTTGCGCCGATGGTCGAAGTCGCAATCCCGGGGGTGGAGGTGATCGTGACGGCATGACCTGGCGTCGCAAGACACATCGCAGCAGCCAATGTCACGGCAACCAGCGCTGTGCGAAGCACCTTCGGAGCGCTTGAACCTGGGGCGCGTTGTCCCCTTACTTCGATCTGTCCCATCTTTTCTGACTACCACCCCATTGTTGTTTCAGCAGCTTCTCAGAGATCAGCCCACGGTCCGCGTGATCATGGAATCCGTCGCCGCGCCCTTCAGCATGCGGCGGAAATGGACGCGGTTTCCATGGTTGCCATTCCGTTTCATGTTTCATCCACTGTAACCGATATGATCCGTCAACCGGGGCAAGCGGTCGTCTTGCAGGCTGACCGGCACCGCGCCTCCCATCAGGCCTACCCAGCCAGGGTAGGTCGACGAAGATCGCCCTGCGGGTCAATGGCGGACCGGGAACCGAATAACGATCGAAAGGCTGCCTTCTTGAATACTTGGCTCATTCGGGTCCGCTGGGGTGAACGATGCGCATGCCCTGGGCGCGCCATCTTGGCCACGCCGCGGTCCGCCCGCTTCACCGAAGACCGTGCCGCGATGGTACCGTGGGAACGGTGAGGGCATGTGGTTGGGTGGAAGCGCGGTGGCGTGTGATCGACCCGCACAATCCCGGGCAGCCCCTTCTGGCATCCGACGGGCGGTTGTTCTATCGACGCGCCAGGAACCTGACCGGATAGGGCACGGATGCCACCGATCGACCAGACGCAGACCCGGGACGCCACCTGAATGGACCACATGCCCGGCCTGCATGACGTGACCCCGCGTCAGCAGCAGATCATGGAACAGGCCAGCACGCTCGCCCGCGTGCTGGAAGCGCGGGTCATCGACAACGACCTGACCTCCGTCTTTCCGATGGAGAATTTCCGCGACCTGCACGAAAGCGGCTACCTCCGCCTGGCCTTGCCCGTCGCGTATGGCGGGGCCGGCGCCAACGTGTTCGACATGGTGCTGGCGCAGGAAATCCTGGGGCGGGCGGATGCCTCCACCGCGTTGGTCTGCGGCATGAACCTCAGCCTGATGGGCCGTGTGCTGGACAACCAGGCCTGGCCCGAGCCAGTCCTGGCCGAAATCTGCCAGACGCTCGCCCGCGACGGCGGCACCATCAACAACTGCGTGACCGAGGCCGATCTCGGCAGTATCTCCCGCGGCGGCCTGCCGGCAATGACGGCCGAGGCCACCGATGGCGGCTGGCTATTGAGCGGGCGGAAGATCTTCGTCACCGGCGCCCCGGCTTTGCGCTTTCTGGCCACCGCGACCGTGCTGCCGCCATCAGACGAGCACCCGACCGGCCAATTGGCGCATGCGCTGGTCGAGGGCGGAACCCCCGGCCTCTCCATCCTCGACACCTGGTCCGGTGCGCTCGGCCTGCGCGGCTGCGGCAATTACGACGTCGTCTACGACCGGGTCTTCGTGCCTGCCCACCGGATCGTGGAGGGCCTGCCGATCGGCCAGCACCGCCGCCCGCAGGGAGGCAGCGCATGGGCTCTCCCCCTCGCCGCCATCGCGCTCGGCATCGGGCAGGCGGCCTGCGATACGGCGTGCCACTACGCGAACAACCGGGTGCCGTCCGGCCTCGGCCAGCCGATCGCGACCCAGCCGCATATCCAGAATTGGATCGGCCAGATGGACATGCAGTTGCGTGCGGCTCGGTCGGTCCTGCACGAAACGGCCCGGGCCTGCGTCGCGGGGAAGATCACCGGGGCCACCATCACCCCCGCCGTCGCCGCCGCCAAATACCTCTGCACCAACGCCGCTTGCTCGGTCACCGAAATCGCGCTGCGGGTCGCCGGCGGGTTCAGCATGACCCGTGCCCTGCCGTTGGAGCGGTATTTCCGCGACGCCCGCGGCGGGTTGTTCCAGCCGCCCCAGGACGACCTGGCGCTGATGATGATTGGCCGCGTGGCCATGGATGCCGAGAAAGCGCGGAACCCGGCATGAACCGCCTGACCCTGTGGCGTCGTCTGGCCGCGGCCTGGTTCGCCGACCGCCGCCAGTTCCGCTTTGCCGGCCTGCCGCGCACCTGCCCGATCTGCGGCTACCACGGCATGTTCATCAATGTCGGCCACCCGCCGCGCTGGGCGGCCCGCTGCCTGAATTGCGGCTCGCGGGAGCGGCATCGCCTGCTGCATCTGTGGGTAACGCAGGACGGCGGCGACCGGCTGGCCGGCAAGCGCATCCTGCATTTCGCGCCCGAGAAGGTGGTCATGCGGCAGATGCGCGGGAACCCTTTGTATGAGACAGCGGACCTGATGCAGGCGGGCGTGACGCACCAGGTGGACATCACCAAGGTGGCGCTGCCCGATGCCTCCTACGACGTGGTCATGGCGCATCATGTGCTGGAACACATCCCCGACGACCGGCAGGCGATGCGGGAGCTGTTCCGCCTGCTCAAGCCCGGCGGGATCGCGCTGCTGTCGGTGCCGATCAACCCGACCCGGTATGAAACGCATGAAAACCCGGCGATCACGGCGGCCGATGCCCGCTGGGCGCATTTCAGCGCGCATGACCATGTCCGTTACTACGGGATGGATTTCGCGGACCGGTTGAAGGACATGGGGTTCGCGGTGGAAACCTTCCGCATGGGGCCGGATGACGAAGTCCGCTACGCGCTGCTGCGGGATGAGTGGATCACCATCGCGACCCGGCCCGCGGCCTGATCCCTCTGTTCCAGCGGCATTTTCTTCCCCGCTTCGCCTGCGATTGTCGGTCCCGTTAACGGTTTATTCGTACTTCCTCGCCACTGTGGCGGCATGGGATCGATTGAACTGAGTCTCATCGCCGCGACGGCCGTGTCTGTCGCCGTGATGCTGGGAATGACCGTGATCACCACGCGGGCCGGCTTGGCCCTGTCCC
>CANJSR010000207.1 GCA_947476855.1 Acetobacteraceae bacterium | reverse complement strand
GTTAATCCATGCGCGACAAAAGTCGACATAATTACTTCTCCGATAACACACGCAATATTGCGGGAACGGCCTTTATCATGCCGGTCTGGTCCGTGGAACCATTCATTGCACCACCGCGACCCCCCCGCGCCGACCCTCCCCGCTTGACCTCCGCCGCAGGCCGGCCAACGCTGACGGTCTCGACGTTACGGGGGAAACGCCATGAAGTTCGGCATGTTCTACGAATTCCAGTGCCCGCAGCCGTGGGAGGAAGACTCGGAACTCCGCGTCATCCAGGAAGCCCTCCAACAGGTGGAGCTCGGCGACCGCCTGGGCATGGACTATGTCTGGGAAGTCGAACACCACTTCCTCGAGGAATACTCCCACTCCTCCGCCCCCGAGGTCTTCCTCGCCGCCGCCAGCCAGCGCACGAAGAACATCCGCCTCGGCCACGGCATCACCCTGATGCCGCCGAAATACAACCACCCCGCCCGCGTCGCCGAACGGATCGCCACGCTCGACCTGGTGTCCAACGGACGCGTCGAATGGGGCACGGGCGAATCGGCGACCGCCCTGGAACTCGAAGCCTTCGGCGTGGCCATGGACGAAAAGGGCGCGATGTGGCGGGAAGCCACCGAGCAGGCGGCCAACATGCTCGCGATGCGGCCCTACCCCGGGTACAAGGGCCAGTTCTTCGACATGCCCTGCCGCAACCTGGTGCCGAAGTCCCTGCAGAAGCCGCATCCGCCGATGTGGGTCGCCTGTTCCCGCCGTGAAACGATCCACCGCGCCGCCCGCGCCGGCATGGGCGCCCTGACCTTCGCCTTCATCGAGCCCGAACTGGCGGCCAAATGGGTCCAGGAATACTACGACATCATCAAGTCCTCGGAATGCGTGCCGATCGGCCACCGGGTCAACGCCAACGTCGCCCTGGTCAGCGGCATGTCCTGCCACCCGAATGAGGAAGAAGCGATCCATCGCGGCCTCGATGGCTTCCGGTTCTTCGGCTACTCCCTGGGCTATGTCGGCATCTTCGGCGACCACAAGCCGGGCGTCACCAACATGTGGGACCGGTTCCAGGAGGTGAAGGACCGCCTGCCCGACAACGCCGGCCGCGGCGGCATCGGTACCCCCGACCAGTTGCGCGCCCACCTGAAGGGATACGAGGACGCGGGCGTCGACCAGGTGATCTTCGTCCAGCAATCCGGCCGCAACAAACACGAGCACATCTGCGAATCGCTCGAATGGTTCGCCCGCACCTCGCTGCCCGAGTTCAAGGAGCGCGACGCCATCCGGGACGCGAAGAAGCAGGCCGATCTCGCACCCTTCATCGAGCAGGCCCTGGCCCGCAAGCCGCGCATGGCGCCGATCGATCCGGCCGACGTGCCATTGGTCGAATCCTTCGGTCGGCGCGGCGGGGGGCTGTCCCAGCAGATGCAGACGACCTTCGCGTCCGATCGTGGCGGCGCCATCTCCATCCCCGCCATGGACCCCCGCCTGGCGAATGCCAGGACATAGAAGACACCATCCCGCCATGAGGGTCGTTGAAGCCTGTAACGGTTTCAACGATACTATCCCCGGGCGGGCCGTTATCGGGGAACGGCGCCGCTTTGGCATCGTTGTCACGACAGCGCGTGCCACAACCCGTACGGTGCGTGGGGGCCGTATATGAAATGCGGCGTGTGTGGAGCGGAGAACCCGACCGGCAAACGCTTCTGCGGCGATTGCGGGGCGGCGCTGATCGTGCCGGCCCACGCGCCGGCCGAACGGGCCATCCGTGCCGAGGCCGCTGGCGCCGCACGCCTGTCCGGCGTCGAGCGGCGGTCTCTGACCATCATGTTCGCCGACCTCGTCGGCTCCACCGAACTCTCCACCCGCATCGACCCCGAGGATTTCCGCGACGTCATCTCGGCCTGTCATAAGGTCGTCTCCGACAGCGTCGCCCGCTACGGTGGCTTCGTCGCCCGCTATGTCGGCGACGCGGCCATGGTGCTGTTCGGCTACCCCGAGCCGCATGAGAACGACGCCGAACGCGCCGTCCGCTCCGCCCTGGCCGCCAACGAAGCCTTCGCGGACCTGAGGCTGCTCGACGGCAGCTACCAGCCCCGCCTCCGCATCGGCATCGCCACCGGCCTCGCCGTGGTGGGCGACCTGCTGGGCAGCGGCACCGACGTCGCAGGGGAAACGCCCAACTTCGCCTCCCGCCTGCACAACCTGGCCCATCCGGGGGAGATCATCATCTCCACCGCCACCCGCCGCCTGCTGGGCCAGCAGTTCGAGGTGCGGCGCAGGGGCGATGAACGCCTGAAAGGCTTTGCCGAACCGGTCGGCGTCTATCGGGTGATCGGCACATCCCGCATGGACGGACGGTCGTGGTTCGGCGCCGCCCAGCCGCTCGCCCCCATGCTGGGCCGCGACGCGGACCGGGCCACCCTGCACGATCTGTGGGAAAAGGCCCGCCAGGGACAGGGACAGGTCGTCCTGCTGACCGGAGAGCCCGGGATCGGCAAGTCCCGCCTGCTCGCCACCCTGCAGGACGACGTCGCGGAAAGCCGGCACATCCGCCTGCGCTACTTCTGCTCCCCCTACCACACCAGTAGCGCCCTGCAGCCCGTGGTCGCCCAACTGGAACGCGCCGCGCGCTTCAACCGGGAGGACAGCGTCGAACAACGCCTCGGCAAGCTGGGCGATCTGCTCGACCCCGCGCCGCGGCAGCCGGACAATGTCGACGCCATCGCCGACCTGCTCGCCCTGCGCGCCTCCACCGCCGGTTCGCCGCAGGAACGCAAGGACCGCACGCTCACCTCCCTGATCGGGCAATTGACGGTCCTGACGGAACGCGACCCCGTCCTGCTGGTGGGCGAGGATTCGCACTGGGCCGACCCGACCTCCCGCGAACTGATCGAGATGGTGGTCGCCGCCGCCGCCAACCGCCGCGTCCTCGCCATCTTCGCCGCTCGGCCGGAGTTCCAGCCGACCTGGACCGATCGCGACCACGTCACGACCATGACGCTGTCCCGCTTCGAGCAGCCCGAATCGGACGCCTTGATCCGCGGCATCGCCCAGGGCAAGTCGCTGCCGCCCCGGGTCACCGCCGACATCATCGCCCGATCGGACGGCGTGCCGCTGTTCATTGAGGAAATGACCAAGGCCGTGCTGGAAAGCGATCGGCTGATCGAACGCGATACCCACTATGATCTGGTGGGCCAGGCCGTCTCGATCGACATCCCCGAAACCCTCTCGGCCTCCCTGCTCGCACGCCTCGGGCCGCCATCGGTGATGCGCGAACTGGCGTTGATCGGCGCCACGATCGGCCGCGAATTCTCCCACGAGCTGCTCGCCGCCGTCAGCGAACAGCCCGAACCGGTCCTGCGGGAGGCGCTGGCCCGCCTGATCGAGACCGGGCTGGTGTTCATGCGGAACCGGCCGCCCAACGCCGTCTACGTGTTCAAGCACGCCCTGGTCCGCGACGCCGCCTATGCCATGCTGCTGCGCGAGCGCAAACGATCGCTGCACGCCGGCATCGCCGAGGCGATCCGCACCCGCCACCCAGACACCGCCGAACGCCAGCCCGAACTGCTGGCGCAGCACTACCTCGCCGCCGGCCAGTACGAACCCGCCCTCGTCGCCTGGGGCGCCGCCGCCAAGCGCGCGAGCGAGCGTTGGGCCATGGCCGAAGCCGCCGATCACCTGGAAAAGGCGCTGGAGACGCTGGGACACATCCCCTCCTCCCCGAAGCGCCAGCGCCACGAAATGACCATCGTGACGATGCTGGGCAACGCGCTGATCGCTTCCCGCGGCTACACCGCCCCCCGCACCGGAGAGGTCTACGACCGCGCCCGCGTACTGTGTGAGCAGCTCGGCGACACCGCCAACCTGATCCGCGTCGCCAACGGGCAATGGTCCTTCCACCTGATGCGCTCCGAAATCGCCCAGGCGACCTCGGTGGCCGAGGACCTGCACCGCCGCTTCGCCCAGCAACCCATGCCCGCCTTGGGCCTGGCGGCTCATCGCCTGCTGGGCATCAGCATGCTGCAGGTCGGGCGGCTGGACGATGCGCGCGCCCAACTCGATGCCGCCGCGATCCAGTTGCGCGACGGTGACCCCGACATGCCCGGCGCCCGCGATGCGACCGTGGCCATTCCCGCCTACCTGTCCGTCGTCCTGGCGATGCAGGGCCGCTACGACGACGCCTATGCCCAGCGTGAACTGGCCCTGCACCACGCCCGCCTGTCATCCAACCCGCACCGCCTGGCCTTCGCGCTGGGCGTGGCGGCCGTGTGGTTCAATGTCGTCATGGATGACGGCACCGCCGACCTCGACGGCTTCGCGACGCTGACCGAGGAAAAGGACTTCCCCTTCTGGCGCGGCTTCGCCGTGGCCCATCGCGGCATCGCCCTCGCCCGTTCCGGCGATGTTGCCCAGGGCCTCGCACTGGTCCGCGAGGGCGAGGTCCTCCACCGCTCCATGGGAACCTACTGGGGCATCCCCCAATCGCTCGGCTCTGTCTCCCGCTATCTGCCCAGCGCCGAGGGGCTGCCGATCGTTGATGGGGCGTTGCGGGAACTGGATACGACCGGCGTGCGCTGGTTCGCCCCCGAACTGCAACGCATCAAGGGCGACCTGCTGCGTTCCGGCGGTCGTGTGGAGGAAGCGGAACAAATCTACCGGGCCGCCCTGGATGAGGCAACGAATCACGGCAGCCGCCATTGGGCGATGCGGATCGCGCTCAGTCTTGCGGCGCTGTGCCAGGACCAGGGACGGCACGACGCGATCGAGCCTTTGCTGACCCCCCTCGTTACCCAACTGTCCGGCCCGCGGGCACCGCTGGAGGTCCGTCAGGCGCGCGAAATGCTGGACAACCGCGCCGGACGCATGCGATCGTCCTGACAGATCATTCAATGTCAAAGACTTGCGCCGGACGTTACAGGTTGGACTCGTTTTCCCGCCAGACGCGCCGATCCATAGAGCCGTGGCAAGTGCAAGGGGGAGGTCCCAGTGGCGCGTGGTGTCCAGCCGTTGTTTCTCGAATGCGATCGGTCTCAGGTCATCACCTGCTGGATCGGCATTGCCGTCTACACCGCGATGAATATCTGGTTCGGCGCCTGGCTGGTGATGAACCTGGACCAGACCGGGTCATGGCCCTGGCTGCTGGTGCTGACGACGCTGGTGGCGCTGTTCATCGCGGACGTGATGTCCGGCGTGGTGCATTGGGCCACCGATACCTGGTTCGATGAGATCATGTCGGAGCGCGTGATCTCCATCGCCCGCGAACACCATCTGCACCCGCACCATATCGTCGGCTATGGCGTCCGGGACTACATCGCCTATAGCGCCTGGCCGACGATGATCATGCTGGGGCCGATCGGGATGATCCTGACGCTGCTGCCCACGCCGTCACCGGTGTTGTTTCATGTGGTATGGTCGATGTTCATCATCTCCACCTGCATGTATTTCGGCACCTACGCGCATCGGCTTGGCCACAAAAGGTCGGAGTGGGCGATCGTGCGGCTGATGCAGCGGTGCCACCTGCTGATCGACGTCCGCCACCACAACGTCCATCATCGCGACAATCACGACGTCCGTTACTGCGTGATCACCGGCTGGGCCAATTATGTCTGCGACCGCATCGGCTTCTGGCGGGGGCTGGAGAGGGTCATCCACCGCCTGACCGGGGCTGTGCCTCGGGAAAACGACTACGTGTGGTTCGCCCGCTACCAGCCCCACTCTCCCCGCCGCGGCAAATACGTCATCGGTCCGCTCGGCCCCGACGGCAAGGCTGTCATGACAGTAGTAGAGGCAAATGGCGGGTCAGAAGACCATCCGCGCGGCGCAGTTCATTCATGATGGTGAAGTGGTTGCCGCCTGGGACAGGGATCAGACTACCCGGTTTGTGATCGGCGCTTCGGCGCGCGTGCAGGTCTCGGCTGTCGGCGACCAGTGGCGGCAGTTCGGCGGTGCCGTAGGTGATCGCGAGCGGCTTGCCGGACATGGGCAGGCGCAACGGTGACAGGTCCGCGATCTCGGTATCGCTCAGCCGCAGCTTTTCGTTCAGGTAGGTGTCCCGCAGCGGCCCAAGCTCAAAGATGCCGGAGATCGAAAGCCCCGCGGCGACGGCGGGATGATCCAGGCACAGCGCCGTCAGATGCCCGCCCGCCGACCAGCCGGACAGGATGATCGGCCCAGCAATCCCATGCTCCGCCCCATGCGCGCCCAGCCAGTCGAGCGCCTGGTTGATCTCGGCCACGATGTCCGTGAGCGTGACGTCCGGGCAGAGCGTGTAGCCCGGCAGTGCAGCGGACCACCCCATCGCATGCGGGCCGGCGATCAGGTTGGTGAAACTCTCCCGTCCGAAACGCTGCCAGTAGCCGCCGTGGATGAAGACGATGCACGGCGTCTTGGGGTCGGTGGCGGGATAAAGGTCCCACTTGTTCCGTTCGCGTGCACCATAGGGGATGTCGAGATGGGCCGGGCGTTCGGCGCGGAACGTCGCGGATTCGGCGACCCAGGCGGGGATCATCGTGGCGGCTTCCGGCACGGCCAGAGGGTTGTTGTAGGCCGCGTCACGCTCCGCGCGGGTAAGAGTGCCCCAGTTCATGCCCCGGTCCTTGCTGTGCGACGGGGATGATGGCGGGCGGGCTCGGGTGCAACAAGTGGCCAGAAATGGCAAAGCCCCGTCGTTGCCGACGGGGCTGTCTGCGGTTCCGAACGACTTGCCATCGCCGCTGTCCGGAACCGGCCTGTCCGAGGACTGGTCTTCCAAGCCCGATACCACATCACTGCGGCGCGGGAACGAGGATCATATAGCGCATTCCGGGGGCCGATTTCAAGCAATTCCCAACGCGGCGCGCACACAGTCGCGGATCGCGGCCAGGACCTCGGGCGGGGCCTGGAACATCTGGTAGCTCCGAGCGCCTGTTTTATCACGCAATTTCACTCGGTCCAGCCGATCGAGCGCGACGGTCGCCACCATATCGCACTTTGCCCAAATCGTGCAGCGCGCGGGTGGATAGACGCCGGGCGGCAGCGGATAGTGCCATGGCTCACGCGGCGCGGGCGGTGTGCTGCTCAGCGGCACGATCGTTGCGAGGTGGCCAACGCGGCGGCGTGGAGACACGACGATGACGGGGCGTACCTTGACCATCTCGGGCGCGCGGAAACCGGTCGAGAAATCGCAGATCAGGATAGCCCCGGGGCCGGGGTGAAAGGTCAGTGGCACAGCATCGGATCCAAGGCAGCAACGCCCCCGACCCGTACCGCACAATCATGAAGACTTCGCTAACGCAGGGGCGGTTTACGCCCCCTTGGGCAGATCGATCCCCGTCAGCGCCTGCCACACCCGGATCACGAACGCGTCATCCTTGGCCCCTTGCCCATTCGCCGCCGCCCCCAGGAACAACTGGTGCGCGGCCGAGGCCATCGGCAGCGGGAACGTCAACGACCGCGCCTGGTCCAGCACGATCCCCAGATCCTTCACGAAGATATTCACCGCCGAAAGCGGCGTATCATCCCCCGCCAGGATATGCGGCACACGGTTCTGGAACATCCAGGAACTGCCAGCGGATTCCGAGATCACGTCGTACAGCGTCTGAGGATCGGCGCCGGCGCGGATACCCAGCGCCATGGCCTCGGCCGCCGTTGCGATATGCACCCCCGCCAGCAACTGGTTCACCATCTTGACCGTGCTGCCGATGCCCGCCGCGTCACCCAGGCGCCAGACCTTGGTGGAGATCGCCTCCAGCACCGGGCCAGCCTTCGCGAACGCGGTCTCCTTCCCGGACGCCATTACGGTCATGGTTCCAGCATGCGCGCCGACCTTCCCGCCGGACACCGGCGCGTCGAGCATCAGGAACCCGGCATCCTCAATCCGCTTTTCCAGGCCACGCGCGACGTCCGGCGCGATGGTGGCGCAGCACAGGATCGCGGCGCCCTTGTTCATCCCGGCCAGGCAGCCTTGGGCGCCGAACAGCACATCCTCGGTCTGCGCGGCGTTTACGACGAAGACCACGACGGCATCCGTATCGGCGGGGAAGCCCGAGGGAGAAGCGACGGCCGAGCCGCCTGCCGTGACGAACTCGGCCCGCGCGGAGTCCCGCGTGTCGCAGCCTGTAACCGCATGGCCTTTCCGCAGCAGGTTCAGCGCGGCCCCCATGCCCATCGTGCCGAGGCCGATGACACCCACCTTCATGCGAAATTCCCCCTATCGTTCCGTTCGAAACC
>CANJSR010000206.1 GCA_947476855.1 Acetobacteraceae bacterium | reverse complement strand
GGCGATGGGCGGGTCGAGCCCGCCCATGACGGTTCAACGCATCGGGGCCGCCGCCGGCGGGATGGTCCGGTTTGCCCCTACCAGCCCAACCCGCGCCGCACCCTCGCCGCCGCTTCCATCTGGCGTTCCGGATCGCCGGCGAAGCGCAGCATCAGATGGCTTACCCCCGCGTCGGCGTAGGACTTCAGATACGCACCCAGCCCCGCCTCGGGCCCCGCGTAGCAGGCCTGGCGGCGGCGCAGTAGGGCGGCGGGAGCGCTGTAGTAGGTCTCCAGGAAGCTATCCAACCGCGCTTCCGCCTTCGCCGCGTCCTCATCCAGCGCGATCGTCAGGTACATCGCCCCGGTCATGGCATCGGCGTCGCGTCCCTCGGCGCGGGCGGTGGCCTTGATGTCGGCCCATTGCGTCGCGAAGGTCTCGGGCGATGGCGCGATCGGGAACCAGCCGTCGAAATGCTTGCCGGCGCGGTCGAGGCTCGCCTTCAGGTTGCCGCCGATCCAGACCGGCGGGCCGCCCGCGCGGAACGGCGTCGGCGCCAGCGTCCCGGCCGCGACCTGCCAGCGCCCGTCCCAATCGACGGGCTGCCCGGTCCAGAGCGCGCGCATCAGGCGCAGCCCCTCCATCATCCGGCCGACCCGCTTGTCGAAGGGGACGCCGGCGGCGGTGAACTCCGCGCGGATGGATGGTGCGTCGGCGGCGATGCCGACGCCCAGGATGAAGCGGCCCTCGCTGACCTGGTCCAGCGTGGCGATCTGGTGCGCCAGCACGACCGGGTTCCGCAGCGCCGGCAGCAGCACGGCGGTCCCGAGTTCCACCCCCGGCACCCGTCCCGCGACGCCGGCCAGCAGCGTCAGCGGCTCATGCCGGGGACGCGCCAGCAACGAGTCACCCACCCAGATCGAATCGAACCCCAGCCCCGCCGCCCGTTCGGCCAGCGTGAGCATCGGCCCGGTCTCGGGCTTGCCTTCCATGATCCGCTCCCGCGTCGGGAGCAGGTAGCCCAGCTTCGGCGCCATCCGGGTCAGCCGTTCATCTGGCGCTGAAGGTCGGCCCAGCGGTCGAGGATCGGCAGCAGCTTGTCCTCCTTCTCGGCCGGCAGCGTGAAGACGACGCGGTCGATGCCGATCTCCTCACAGAATTTCAGGCGATCGAGTTCGTCGGGCACGCGGAAGATGGTGATTGGCAGGGTCGCGAGGTCGCGGCCAGCCTCGGTCGCCATCTTGCGGAAATCATCGATGATGACGCCGACGCCGCCTTTTTCCAGGCGGTCGGCGCGGGGGATCCAGCCGTCGCCGTAGGCGATCGCGCGCTTCGCCGCATAGGGGAAGGCGCCGCCGACGATGATCGGGGGATAGGGCTTCTGGATCGGCTTCGGCCACATCTTCATCTTGTCGAAGTTGACCAGTTCGCCGTGGTACTCGGGTTCCTCCTGCGTCCAGATCGCCTTCATCGCCTCGATCCGTTCGCGGGCCAGCTTGTGGCGGGTTTTGAACGCGGTGCCGTGGTTTTCGATCTCATCCTGGTTCCAGCCGTTGCCGACACCGAACAGGAAGCGGCCGTTGGAGATCTGGTCGAGCGTGGCCACGGTCTTGGCGGTGATGATCGGGTCCCGCTGCGCGACCAGCGCGATGCCGGTGCCAAGGCGGAGGTTGGTGGTCACCGCGGCCGCTGCGGTCAGCGCCAGGAACGGGTCCATGATGTCGTAGTACGGGCGGATCAGCGGCCCGCCCGCGGGGTACTGGGTCTTGCGGGAGGAGGGGATATGCGTGTGCTCGGGCACCCAGAGGGACTCGAAGCCGCGTTCCTCCAGCGCGCGCGCCAGGGCGACGGGCTGCATGGAGTAGGAGGTGAAGAACATCACCGCGCCGATTTTCAACATCTGGTTTCCCCCTTGAGGCTGGGCTGATTGTGGGCCGGGTGGGGGGGATGGCGTCAAGGCGGCGGGATCAGTGGCGCAGCGGCATCGTGACAGCCCCGGCGTCGGCGAGGATCACATCCGCCGCCTTCTCGGCGATCATGTAGGTGGGCAGGACGACGAAGTAGCCGGGTATCTTCGGGAACACCGAGGCATCCACGACCCGGAGATTGGGCGTCGTCAGGCCCCTGACCCGGAACGCCGGGTCCAGGACCGCATGAGGGTCGCCCTCGGGGCCGATGGGGCACGTGCAGGACGCATGATGGCCCCAGGCGCGGGCCATGATGGCGTCCCGCAGCGCCTGCCCGGTCAGGTGCGCGCCAGGAAGGAACTCACCGTTCGTGACACCGCGGCGCCGTGGTCCGCGCATGATCTCCCGGACATACTCCACCGCGTGCTCCAGGGCATCCAGGTCGGGGTCGCCGGAGCGCTGCCCATCCCCGAAATTCATGAAGTTGATATCGGGCGGATCACGCGGATCGGCGGTGCGCAGCCGGACCTGGCCGGTATTCTCGGTATGGGCCTTCAGGATCACCCACGAGAAGCGCTTACGCCCCGCCTCGGTCCGGGACGATTCGGAGTAGTTAAGGGCATAGCCCTGAAACTCGACGGGCACACCAAAGATGAACAGATCGCAGTCCGTCAGATCGGGCCGCGACTTCTTCAGGATGGCCATGATTCCGCCGTTGATCGTGTAGATCCCCTGTCGCTTGTCGCGCCAGCGTACGAAGCCCGGGTCATCGTCCGACGGTTCGAAGCGGTAGTCTTCCAGGACTTCGAATTCCCGTGGCATCTCGTCGATCACGGCGACCTCGTAGCGGTCCTGAAGGTTTCCCCCCACGCCGGGCAGATCGACGATCAGCTTGATGCCGAGCGCGCGGAGATGATCGGCGGGACCGATGCCCGAGAGCATGAGGAGTTGCGGCGTGTTGAACGCCCCGCCCGCGAGGATGACCTCCCGCGTCGCAAGGACCTGCCGCAGGTCCGCCCGGGCGGCGGACCATGCGCGGTGGTCGCCGACCGCCGCCTCCCGATCCGCACGATAGGCCCCAGCGCTCGGCAGGTATTCGACGCCGGTCGCGCGCCCACCGTCCAGCAGAACCCTGGTCACGAGGCGGTCGGTCCAGACGGTCAGGTTGTGGCCGTAGACGGGGTCGGCCCGGGTGTCCTGGATGAACTCAAAGACGCCGTTGCGCTGCCCGTCCTTGATGCTCAGCGGGATCAGGTACTGGCCTTCGCGGTCGCCGGCGACCTGTTCCTTTTCGTTGATATCCAGCAAAGTCGACAGCAGTTGCGGGAGGGCAGGCAACAAGGCCAGGGGATTGGTGGCGCCGGTTCCGGCAAGCAGGATCGCGCGAAGGGAATTATCGCGGGCACCCTCGGCGATCGTGAGAAGGCCAGCCCGCCTGATCGGCAGCCACCGGGTCCGATCATCCAGCGCGCACCGTTCGAAATAGGCCCACATGCGGTCGGCCGACCACGACGGATCGCCGGTCAGTTGGGCAATCCCGTCCCAGTCCGACCGGTCCGGATACACCGTGATCATCGCATGATGGCGCGTGCATCCGCCCAGCGCGCTGGCGCGGGGGTAATAGATCGCCTTGCGTTCCCGCCAGAGCGCGTCCCGTTCGGCAATCGACGGATCGGAGAAATGCTGGACAAAGTAATCCCAGCGCAGAGCTGGGTCCTCGGTCGACCGAGCGTGAAAGCCGGGGACCTTGGCGTGGATATTGTCCGCGTGCTCACCGCCCGCGTCGATCAGCAGCACCTTGAGGTTGCGGTCGTTGCGCGCGAGCCGGGAGGCGAGGACGCCGCCGCCTGCTCCTGATCCGACGACGATGTAATCGAAAGTCTGGGCAGCGGCGTTCATGACACATCCTGGTCCGTGACTGAGCTGTTGCGACAGGAGGCAAGACTTCTTCAGGCCGCTTCGGGACGGCCCATCCGACTTCCCGTGATACGGATTGGACCAGTCGTTTCCGTCGCGTGTTCATCCTGATCGGGGAAGACTACACACTGGTCGGTTCGTTGCAACAGTGCTCCGATGTGGGACACTTCGCGCGATTGGTCCGGCTATGCCTCGCGGCGCTCCCGCACCACCGCCCAGACCCACACCAGATTGGCCATCAGCAGCGCCGCGGTCAGCGCGAAGACCCAGCGGATGCCCAGGTTCGCGCCGATCAGCCCTCCGGTCAGGGGGCCGAGCGAGGTGCCGAGAAAGGAGGCGGAGGCGGTCATGCCGTAGACGGAGCCGCGTTTCTCCCGCGGGACCGCGCGCCCGATCAGGGCGTTGGCGGTCGGCAGGATGCCGCCGGTGAACAGGCCCATGGCGAAGCGTTCGGCCAGGAACAGCCAGTAGCTCTCGACCCAGATCTGCGGAATGGCGGCGGCGGCCGATCCGGCCAGGGCGATCAGCAGCACCCGCCGATGGCCGAGGACGTCGCTGCGGGTGCCCATGACCGGCGCGGCGATCAGGTTGGCCAGGCCGCTGATCGAGAACGCCATCCCCGCCAGCAGCGCGATGTTCGGCACGTCCCCGGCCAGTTCCAGCACGAACAGGGTCACCACCGGCTCCACCGTGCGGACGCTGAACTGGGCCATCAGCAGCACGCAGAACAGCGCCATCACGCCGGAGGACGCGGCCAGCCCGCGCAGCCCGGCCAGCACGGAGGGCTGCTTGGCGGCGGTCGTGGGTGGGGTGAAATCCTCCCGCACCAGCCACCAGGTCAGGACGGGCACCGTGGCGGTCGCGGCGGCGATCACGAAGAAGGGGATGCGGTAGCTGTCGCTCAGGTCCGCCAGGGCGCCGGCGGCCATCGGCCCGATCATCAGGCCCACGAGTTGGCCGGTGCTCAGCAGGCCCAGCGCCCAGCCGAGGCGATCCTCCGGCACCTGGCTGGCGGTCAGGGCGATGCCGGCCGCGGTGAAGCCGACGAAGCAGCCCATCAGAACGCGGATGCCGAACAACTGCCAGACATCGGTCACCAGCCCCATCAGCACGGTGAAGAAGGCGATCGCGATCGAGGACCGCAGCAGCGACAGTTTCCGCCCGCGCCGGTCCGAAATCCGCCCCCAGATCGGAGAGGCGAAGGCGGCGACGAAGGACATCGACCCGGTGATCAGGCCGGTCCAGACGCCGATCGCCTCGACCGTCACGACGCCAAGCTCGGGCAGCAGAAGCGGCATGATCGGGCCGGGGAAGCTGATCGAGGTGGTCATGAGCATCTGCAGGCCGACCATCGACCAGAGGGTGCGCCGCCAGTGCTCGGGGGCGGAGGGAGGGGGATCGGACATGCCGCGGCGATGCTAGCGCACCCAGCGCGGACCGCCAGCCGTTGCGGCCGCGAAATCGCTTCAGGCCCGCACCGAAGCGATTGCGCTTGTGTTTCGATCCCGGTGGGTGCGCCCCTACCCTTCCCGATGCTCCTTCACCGCCACCCAGACCCAGATCAGGTTGGCCACCAGCAGCAGGGCGGTCAGGGCGAAGACCCAGCGCAGCCCCAGGCTGGCGGCGATCAGGCCGCCGGTCAGCGGCCCCAGGGAATTGCCCATGAACGTGGCCGAGGCGGTCATGCCGAAGACCGAGCCTCGCTGCTCCCGCGGGACGCTGCGCCCGATCAGGGCGTTGGCGGTGGGCAGGATGCCGCCGATGAACAGCCCGACGGCGAAGCGTTCGGCCAGGAACAGCCAGTAGCTCTCGACCCAGATCTGCGGGATCGAGGTGACGGCCGCTCCGGCCAGGGAGATCAGCAGGACCCGCCGATAGCCGATCACGTCGGAGCGGTTGCCCAGGAAGGGGGCGGCGATCAGGTTGGCCAGGCCGGTGATGGAGAAGGCGACGCCGGCCAGGGTCGCGATCTGCGGCACGTCGCCCAGCAGCTCCTGCACGAACAGGGTCACCACCGGCTGGACGGTGCGGACGCTGAACTGCGCCATCAGCAGCACGAAGAACAGCGCCATGATGCCGGACGAGGCGATCAGCAGGCGCAGGCCGCCGGCGATGGATTTCGATTTCTCGGACGGTTTGGGGGGCGTGAAGTCCTCCCGCACGAACCACCAGACCAGGATCAGCGCGATGAAGGTGACGCCCGCGGTCCAGAAGAAGGGGGTGCGGTAGCTGCCAGTGAGGTCGGCCAGCACGCCGCCCACGACGGGGCCGACCAGCGATCCGACGAGTTGCCCGGTGCTCAGCCAGCCCAGCGCCCAGCCGAGGCGGCGCTCGGGCACCTGGCTGGCGACCAGGGCGATGGCGGCGGAGGTGAAGCCGGCGAAGACGCCCATGACCGCGCGGGCGCCGAAGAACTGCCAGACATCGGTCGCCAGCCCCATCAGCCCGGTGAAGATGCCGATCGCGATGGAGGACCGCAGCAAAGACAGTTTCCGCCCGTGGCGGTCGGCGATGCGGCCCCAGATGGGGGAGGCGAAGGCGGCGACGAACGACGTCGATCCGGTAATGACACCCGTCCAGATGCCGACCGCTTCGACGGACTCAACGCCGAGTTCGGGCAGCATGAGGGGGATGATCGGGCTGAGGAAGCTGACCGACATGGTCATGATGAACTGGATGCCCACCATGGCCCACAGCGTGCGCTGCCAGCCGGGGGAGCCGGAGGTGGGACTCGGATCGGTCATGGGGCGCCATGCTACCGGAGCCGGCAGCGTTTGACAGGGTTCGGTCGGGTTGAAGCGGCGCGGGTCGGAGCGGGACGCCACAGGTGCGAACCGATCGACCGCCACTTGCCGCCATCGAGGGGCCGCCACAGAGAGGCCGCGATCGGGGGCCGCCATCGAGGGGAAGCGGCGACGACGGCAACACCCGCTGGCGGGCGGAACGAACACCGCCGTGGCGCGCGGTGGGACGTTTGACCCGGCGCGCCGTTGGGATACCGTCAAGGAAGTAACGGCGGCGGGGAACATGGTGTGTCAGCGTTCGAGCCACCGAAATACATCGAGAAGCTGATCGCCTCGATCAACGACGGGGCGAAGTCGGCGCAGTTGGGCGCGCTGGCCTTCGTCGCCATCGGGCTGGTGCTGCTGGCCACGGCGCTTGCCGCTACCGACGAGGACCTGCTGCTGAACCGGTCCATCACCGTGTCCCAGCTTGGCGGGGCGCAGGTGCCGGTGGTGCTGACCTTCGGCATCGCGCCCGCCGTGTTCCTCGCGCTGCATCTGTATACGCTGATGCGCTACGACATGCTGGCCGCGAATATCCGCAGGTTCCGCGATGACCTGGCCGCGATGGTCGCGGTGGAGGCGGACCGGGAGCGCTGCCGGCAATTGCTGGCGAATGTGGAATTCGTGCAGGCCCTGCTCGCCCCCAAGGGAACGCCCGGCGCGAGCTTCGTGTTCCGCTGGGCGGTGTGGTTCGTCCTCGCGGTGTTCCCGGTCTTCGTGCTGCTGCTGGTGCAGCTCAGTTCCCTGCGCTTGCAGAACGAGGTGGTGAACTGGATACACCACGGCGGGATCCTGCTGGACCTGGCGCTGCTGGGCTGGTTCGCGTGGCGGCTGCCGGGGCGGACGGGCTGGCCATGGCTGAACGGGACAAGGCCACGGATCAGGGTCGTGCCGCTGCTGGCGGCGCTGGCGGTGGCCGGGTCGGATTTGGCCTGGATGCGGGTGCCGGCGGCGGAGGAGAAGACGGTCGGGGAGCTGGTTCGGTTCCTGGCGTGGGGGACGCCGGGTACGCTGACCCAGCCGGTCGATCTGGTCCTGTGCGCCCGGACGGGGTTTGGCTGTCGCTATCTGACGGTCACGGACCGCGCGATCGTGCCCAAGGTCTGGGACGCCAGGGGGCTGGTGGAGATGCGGGCGGGCGATCCGGTCGACGACCGGCGCAAGGCCGCGATCGATGTCGCCGTGCTGACGGGACGCACACTCCGGTTTGCGAAACTGAGGGGCAGCCAGTTTTTCGCCGCCAATCTGGCAGGCGCGGATCTGCGTGGGGCTGATCTGTCCCGAAGCAATCTAAAGGGCGCCAACCTCGGGGACGCGCAGTTGCAGGGCGCCTACCTCGGGGGCGCGCAGTTGTAGGGCGCCAACCTCAGGCTTGCGTTGTTGCAGGACGCCGGGCTCGGGGATGCGTTGTTGCAGGGCGCCAACCTCGAGCAGGCGTCGTTGCAGGGCGCCAACCTCAGGGAGGCGTCGTTGCAGGGCGCCAACCTCGAGCAGGCGTCGTTGCAGGGCGCCTACCTCAGGGAGGCGTCGTTGCAGGGCGCCAACCTCGAGCGGGCGTCGTTGCAGGGCGCCAACCTCGAGGAGGCGTCGTTGCAGGGCGCCTACCTCGAGGGG
>CANJSR010000205.1 GCA_947476855.1 Acetobacteraceae bacterium | reverse complement strand
ATGCCGCGTTCCGGACGGCGGCCGTTCGCCGTCGAACCGTGGTCGGCGCCGAACCGGGCCTGGCTGCTCGCCACCGCCCTGGTCTGCGTCACCGGACTGTGCGGCGTCATGGGATCGGGCGCCGCGTGGGCCGAACGCAGCATCGCGGACCGGGTGCCGATCGAGGATCCGTCCCTCTCCCCCCGGGCCAATCCGGCGCCCCCGCCCCCTCCAGCGCCCGACACGGGGTCCTATCTGGGCTCGGCCGCCGGCACCGCGATGGATGCCCTGGCCTGGTCCGCCGCCGGCTTTGCCACCCTGCCCGGCGCCGCCGGACAGTTCCTGTGGGAGGTCTCCTACCTTCTCGGCATCAACCGGACGCCGGTGCAGCCCCCGCGCGTCGCCGCGGTTCCGGACCCCGTGCCGCAGTCGCTGGTCCGGCAGCCCGCCGCCATACCCTCTCAGGCGACGCGGCCCGTGCCTGCTCTGGCGGCGGCCGATCCCGCGCGCGCGGCCGATCCGGCTTCGGCCCCCAGCGCGGCCTCAGCCCCGCCATCGCCCGTCGTCACCACCGTGGTCGCGGCCCGGCCGCCGGTCCCGCCATCGCCCGTCATGCCGATCGGCCCGCAGGATGAGGTCGAGCCCGGCCTGGTGGCCAACATGGTCTATGACCGCAGCCACCGGCGGGAGGATGGCACCTATTTCGTGCCCAAGCCCCTGCAGCGCCTGTTCAATATCCGGACCGAACGGGTGCGCCAGATCGACGTCCCCACCGTCCTGCGCATCGCTGGCCGCATCGTGCCCGACCCGTCCTTGCACGGCACCGTGCAGCCCAGCGTGCCCGGCCGGCTGGAACCGACCGAGAGCGGCTTTCCCTCCCTCGGCCAGACGGTCAAGAAGGGGCAGATCATGGCGCTGGTCACGCCCTCGATCGGTATCGTCGACCTCAGCCAAGTCCGCCGCGACGTCACCAAGCTGACCAACGAAATCCGCCTGGAGACCGAGGCGCTGGAAATCCTGCGCCAATTCTCATGGGTGCCGTTCCGGGAAGGCAAGATCTACCAGGCTGAACAAAAGGTCGCCGGTCTGCGGCGTGAGCGTGACGCCCTGCTGCCGATGCTCGAACTACGAGAGGCGTTGCGCGCCCCCACCGATGGCGTCGTGTCGTCCACCACGGCCGTGAACGGCAAGATCGTCCAGCCCGGAGAGGTCGTGTTCGACGTGATCGACCCGTCCCGCCTGTGGGTCGAGGCAACGGCCCCCGATCCCGCCACGGCCGAAACCGCCCGCGGCGCCCCGGTCGCGGCCGCCGTAACGCCCGAGGGCACCAACCTCATCCTGCGCTTCGTCGGCACCGGCCTTTCGGCCGCTCGGCAGGCGACGCCGGTGCTGTTCAGCATCGATGACCCGCCGCCAGGCCTGCGCGTCGGCCGGCCGGTGACGGTCACGATCGTCAACGCGGCCACCAGCCAGCGCGGCATCCTGCTGAACCGGTCGGCCGTCACCCAGGGCAGTTCCGGCCTGCAGGAAGTGTGGGAACAGACGGCGCCCGAAACCTTCGTGCCGCATGCGGTCCGCACCAGCGTGATCGACGGCACCTCCATCCTGGTGACCGATGGCGTGCCGGACGGCGCGCGGATCGTGATCAACGGGTCACGGCTGATGGCGCAACTGCAATGAGGACCGGACCGATCATGACCCGCCATGCCCGCCGGCCGGCCCCTCGCCTGCGCGCGCTGGTGCTGATGGGCGCGACCCTGGCCTGCCTTCTGTTCGCGGCGACGCCGCCGGCCCGCGCGACCGAGGCTGACGCGGGGCAGGAGTCGGCGCCGCGCACGACGATGGAAATCGGCGGAGTCACCGTCGTGCTGATCGCGAGCGAGGGCAAGCTGTATGCCTTCCTCGACCGGCTTGAGGACAACGCCCCGGTCAAGGACGGGCAACTGATCGTGACCACCGCCGACGGCAAGGCGATCCCCTTCGTCCCCGCCAGCACCGGCCTGTTCGTCGCGCCCTTCGATCCCGGCACCCGGGCGCGGGACAGCTTCGTCGTCTCGGTCACGTCCGCTGACGGCGCCGGGGACGTCACCGCCGGGATCACCTACCACGCCACGGCCAGCGCTGAACCGCCGGCGGCGGAGGGCGGCATGGGCGACAAGATCCTGATCGCCCTGGTCGCCGGCGGCATCGGCGCCGTACTGGGATCGATGGCGGTGCGCCGCATCCGCGGAAAGCGGCACGAACTGCGGCCGATCTAGATGTTCGCCGCGATCGTCTCCGCCAGTCTGCGCCATCGCGTCTTCGTCCTGCTGGTAACCGCCGTCCTGCTGGTCGTGGGCACGCTGATCGCCCGCGACATGCCGATCGACCTGCTGCCGCAGACAAGGCCGCCTTCCGTCATCGTCACCGCCGAATCCGGCACACTGACGGCCGAGGAGGTCGAGCAACTGGTCGTCGTGCCGATCGAACAGGTCCTGAGCGGCCTGACCGGC
This sequence comes from Acetobacteraceae bacterium, assembly GCA_947476855.1. The sequence continues at coordinate 5,735 of CANJSR010000205.1, read as the reverse complement.
GTGACCAGCGTCCGCAGCAGCGCCAATGCGTCGGTTGCCTATTTCCAGGTGGTCTTCGCCTGGGGCACCGATCCCTACCGCAACCGCCAGCTTGTGATTGAGCGTTTGCAGTCCGCCCGCGCGCAGTTGCCCGATGGGGTGGACCCGACGCTGGCGCCGATGTCGGCGGCGACCGGCCTGATCATGCATATGGGCGTCACCGGCGGCGAAAGCCCGATGGCGCTGCGGGAGTATGTCGACTGGGTCGTGCGCCCACGCCTGCTGGCGGTCGAGGGCGTGTCCCAGGTCTTCGCCATCGGCGGGCAGGTCCGCACCTATCAGTTCACCCCCAACCTGGACCTGATGCAGCACTACGGCGTCACGCTCGACCAAGTGGAAACGACGCTGCAACGCTTCGCCAGCAACACAAGCGGCGGGGTCGCCGACGTCCAGGGCACCAGCTACGCGCTGCGCAACATCAGCCGCACCACCAGCCTGGACGACATGCGATCATTGGTCGTGGCCTATGGCGACAAGGTGCCGGTGCTGCTGGGCCAGGTCGGGCAGGTCACCTTCGCCGCCGCGGTCCGCCAGGGCCAGGGCGCGTTCAACGGCCAGCCCTCGGTTAATCTCTCGATCGTGAAGCAGACGCAGGCGAACACGGTCGACGTGTCCGACCGGATCGAGACCGCTCTCGCCGAAATGCAATCCTCCGCCCCTCCCTCCATCAAGCTTGGCCTCATCTCCTTCAGCCAGGCCGACATGATCAAGGAGGCGATCCACAATGTCGGGGTCGTCCTACGCGATGCCGTCATCATCGTCGCGGTCGTCCTGATCATCTTTCTGTGGTCGTTTCAGCCGACCCTGATTTCCCTGCTCGCGATCCCGGTCTCCCTGGTGGTCAGCGCGATCGTCTTCCACCTGATGGGCGTGTCGCTGAACACGATGACCCTGGGCGGCATCGCGATCGGCATCGGCGCGCTGGTCGACGACGCGGTGGTGAATGTCGAGAACGTGATGCGCCGGCTGGGAGAGAACCAGCGGCGAGAGAGGCCGGAACAGCCGATGGTGGTGATCGCCCAGGCCTCGAACGAGGTCCGGTCGGGCATCGTCTATGCAACCGCGGTGGTGCTGATCGTCTTCCTGCCGCTGCTGGCCATGCCTGGGCAGGTGGGGCGGATGTTCATGCCCCTGGCCATCGCCTTCGCGATCTCCATCGTCGCCAGCCTGATCGTGTCGATCACCGTGACGCCGGCGCTGTGCTCCTATTTCATCCCGAACATGAAGGCCCTGCACCGCGAACATGGCGGGGCGATGGTGCGGCGGCTGAAGCAGGCGAACGCGCGGGCGCTGGGCTGGGTGCTGGACCGGCCTCGGACGGTGCTGGGCGTGGCCGGGATCAGCGTGGCCGTGGCGATGCTGTCCGTTCCGTTCCTGCCGCGATCGTTCCTGCCCCAATTCAATGAGGGCAATATCTACGTCACCCTGCTGCTGTCCCCCGACACGTCGCTGGCTGAATCCTACCGGATCGGCCACGTGGCGGAGCAGCTGATGCTCGAAGTGCCCGAGGTGAAGGCGATGTCACGCCGCAGCGGGCGCTATGACGGGGATTCCGACGTCGATCCGGTGAACGCCAATGAATGGCCGCTGCGGATCAGGCTGGACCAGGGACGCTCCCTGAACGAGGTCATGGCCGATATCCGCCGCCGCATCTCGATCTTCCCCGGTGAGGTGAACGTCACCCAGTTCCTGATCGAGCGCATGCAGTCGCAGGACAACATGGTGCGCGGCGACATCGTGCTGAAGGTATTCGGCCGCGACTTGCCGACGATCCGCATCATCGCCGAGAAGTTCAAGGCGGAGCTGTCGCGCATCCCCGGCCTGGTGGATATCGCGGTGGAGCAGCAGACCTTCATCCCGCAGCAGCGCATCGCCATCGACTACCAGCGCGCCGCCCTGTTCGGGGTGACCCCGGCCGACATCGCCGCTCGGCTGGGCACGCTGACCAACGGGCAGGTCGTTTCCCAGGTGATCGAGAACGGCCGCCGCTTCGACGTGACGATCCGCCTGCGCGACGAAGACCGCAACCCACAGGCGCTGGAGCGGATGCGCTTCGACACGCCATCCGGCACGGTGCCGCTGTCATCCTTCGCGACCATCACAAGCTCGGTGGGGCCGAGCCGCATCATGCATGAGGATGGGCAGCGGCGGATCGCGGTGATGGCGAATGCCGACGGATCGGAGGACCTGGCCGCGATCGTGTCCCGCGTGCGCGAGATCGTGGAGGCGACGAAGCTGCCGCAGGGCAACCGGATCGTGCTGGACGGCGATTTCCGCCAAGGGGAGGAAGCACGGGTGCGGCTCGCGCTGCTGTCCCCTGTCGCGCTGTTCCTGATGTTCGTCCTGCTGCAGCAGCGGTTCCGTTCCGCGGTGCTGTGCGCGGTCATCATGGGGAACATCCCGCTGGCGCTGGTGGGCAGCGTGGCGGCGCTGTGGATCACCGGGCTGGACCTGGACCTCGCGGCGCTGATCGGGTTCATCGCGGTCACCGGCGTGGCGGTCCGCAACTCCCTCCTCAAGGTCAGCCACTTCATCAACCTGCATCTGCATGAAGGCATGCCACTCGGGCGCGCGTTGGTCATGCGCGGTTCTGCCGAACGGCTGATGCCGGTCCTGATGACCGCGCTGGCCGCCGGCCTGGCACTGACGCCGCTGCTGTGGACCTCGGATGGCGCGGGGACCGAGATCCTGCATCCGGTCGCCGTGGCCATCTTCGGCGGGCTGATCAGCTCCACGTTGCTGGATGCGTTCACGACGCCACTCTTATTTCAGCTCGTCGGCGAAAAAGCCTTGCGTAAGGTCATCGCGACGAACGAAAAGCTAGCTTACGAGACTTTCTGACACAGGGGCATGCCATGGGTGGATTTTCGCTGACGTCCCTGATCGCCGCCGGCGCGCTGATGGGGGCGGTTGCCTTCGACGTCACCGTGAATGCGGTCCAGGATTGGTATCAGGTGATGTACGCCGATGCGTTCTGGGCCAACCGCGTCACCGACACCCCGGCGCTGCGCGACCTGTCGCAGGAGGAGGCGCAGATCAACGCGCTGCTGCGGACCTCGGCCGAGTTTTCCAACCAGCAGATCGTGATCCCCGAACAGGACCTGGCTCGGCGCGTCCTGCCGTAAGTCGGCGCCCCTAATTCTTGGGCGCCGCGGCGTCCTTCGTCGTGATCTGGTAGCTCGCGTCCGGCCAGGGGGAAAGCGTGACCTCCATCGCCGTCAGCGCGTAGCCGGCCGTCGACACGGTATCGAGGGTCGAGCGCGCGATGCGCTGACGCGCCCGCGACATCATGCCGGTCTGGGCGTCGCGATAGACGCGCAACAGGTCCTCGGCCGTCGCGATGTCGGTATCGGTGGGTTCCCGGCTGGCGACAAAGCGATAGCTGGCGCTGGGCAGGACGCCCTTGCTGACCGTCACATCCTTCAGCCGCAGCCCGATCGTTTCCAGGATGGCGAAGAACTGCTTGTCCTCATCGCTGATCTGCGCGGGCAGGTAGTCGGTGGGGGCGCCGGGCGCGACCTTGCCGACAGCGTCGTTCCACAGATTGCCGATCGCGCCGCCGACGGACTTGGCGACATCGCCGGCGGAACGGGCGAGTTCCTCGGCTGATTTCGTCAGACCCTCGACCGTCGTGCCCTGCTGGGCAGGCGGTGCGGGCTGGGTCCCTTGGGCCCAGGACGCAGCCGGGGCCGATCCCACGACCGCGAGCAGGGCCAGCATCCGTCCGGCCGATCGAAAGGGAGCAATCTGTCGCCAGGAACCAATCGTGCGATGCATGGGCCACCCTGCCTGGGTTGTATGTCGGCGCCGAACCCTTGCCGCGGGTCCGCGCCGGTGTCCTTCATTTAGGTGCGATGTCCGGCCCAAACAATCGCGCAATCAGGCACAGCCCATGGTTGAAATTATCACGGGAGTCGTTCAGCATGCCATGCAGGACACCGGAACGGCCTGATACCCGGTGAAACAGCAATCCAGGAGAACCAGAATGATCAAGGCTGTCATGCCGGCGGTAATCGCCGTTTCGCTTGCTTTCCCGATGCAGGCTGCCATGGCGCAGCCGGCCCCAGCGGCGCCCGCGGCGTCCGACAACATCATCGTGATCCGTCCGGCCCATATCGTCGCCATCGGCGCCGGCGTGCTGGGCGGGATCGTGGTGGGTGAAGCCATCCTGGCGACCGACCTCGGTGTCATCGTCGGCGGCGTGCTCGGCGGCTACCTGGCCCATGTTTGGTACGGCGGACGCCAGATCGAAGTGAACATCGGCTCCGCGCCCAAGTCCTGACCGTCCAGCGGGCTGCCCGGCCTTCGGTCGGGCAGCCCCTGGCTACCGCGGCAGCGGCTTCTCCACCCCGACATTCGGCAGATCATGCCGGGGGATCGGATCGACCAGCCGTGACTTCATGTATTCGTACGTGACGGATGCCGCGCCCTGCGTCGCGAGCTTCAGCGCCGCCAGCGTCGACGCCGTGACGGCGTTCCCCAGATACAGCCACAGCACGCCGAAATCCGCGATCGAGGCGAACATCCGATAGGACATCGCCCGGGCGATCATCGCGCGCGTCGACTCGTCCGCCTCGACTTCGAGAGTGGTCGGCGGCGAGCCGTTCCTTCCGACGATTTCGGGCCGAGCGGCTTCGGGCCGCATCGGATCGGGCAGCGTTGCTTCATAGGCGGAGCGGAGGCGGTCGCGGAAACCGGCGCCGACGCGTGGGGCGGTTGCTTCCATCCAGATGGCCAGGCGGTCGGCCTGGATGCGGCGCCAGGCGGCGGATTCCGGCGGCTTCGCCTGGCTGATGTCCCAGGGATGGAACAGATAGCGGATTTGCAGCGCGTCCATCGGATCGGTGACCCGGAAGGTCACCGAAAGCCAGGTAACGGGCACGTTCCAGCCGCGATCCACCGCTTCCCGCATCGCGCGCTGCCAGGCCGGATCGATCAGCACGCCGGTCAGCGGGCCGGTGCCATCGGTGAGGGACGCATAGGAGCAGGACCCGTCGTGGTCCGAGGCATACTGGATCCGGCGCGGCGCGAAATCATCGAGCAGGCAGGCCTCCGGCAGGCCCCAGGTCACCCGGTGGCCCAGGCGGTTCACCTGCACCAGCACCGCCGCGTCGACCTCCCGCCCGTTCAGGCGTGCCAACACCATGCTGGCGAAGGGCGCGGCCGACTCCTCCCCTTCCGCGGGGATGCGCGACAAAACGCGCCAGTCGCCGGGCGGCAGGGGGATCTGCCTCGCCTCGATCCGGGTGGGGGGATTGCGGGACAGGGTGGCGCGGTCGGCGGGTTCGGCTGGCGTGTCGGCACGATGGACCGCCACGACCGAGACCACGACGAGGCCCAGCGTCAGGCCGACCAGGACCGCCGGCAGCCTGATCCGACGCCACACCGATCTTCTCGTGCCACGGACCTGTCGAATGACCCTGAGCGAAATGCGTCGTCTCCCGCCTGAACGGCTCCGCGATCTCATAGCGAAGGGCGGGGCCTTGGCGCAATCGACCCATGGCGCCGTTGCATACCCAACATGCGATACAACCGGATCAATCGCGACGGTGCCTCTTGCCAGCCGGGACAATCCGACCGATGTAGCGGCTATCCGACCGGACCGCGACGGTCCGGTTTCCACCATGCAACCTCGCAGGCTCCGCCATGTTCATCGAAACCGAAGGCACGCCGAACCCCGCGACCCTGAAGTTCCT
>CANJSR010000204.1 GCA_947476855.1 Acetobacteraceae bacterium | reverse complement strand
GGCGCTGGCGCCGAACGCACGATCCACGGTGTTCCCGTGGAAAACACCCCAGGATTTGCTGGACGAAACGACCGAGGACGTAAGGTCATTCCTGCGCCATCATCGGTCCAACTGATCAGGGCGGCCGTCGCTGGTGGATCGACAGCAACCAGGCCGGCGAAGGTTACACCCGTGTGTGTCAAGGCAGTCCGTCTTGTCAGCGCCCGGAAACCCGACGACAACCTTATGTCGCTGGACGGTGGAGTCACCGCATGGGAAATCCAGGCGAAGAACGCCGACCTGAACGGACATGGCGCCAGGCTTCAAGCCAGGCTTCGAGGAGACGAACATGATAACCAAATTTGACAGCTCCTATTTCGGCACCGTCGATATGGAGAAGCTCGGATACGCCGGCACGCCAATCAATGAGCGTCGCTATTCGCCCGAGGTACTCGGTCAGGCGCTGCACAAGGTCGTTTCCTATGCCAAGTGCATGGACGAGCGCGGCTTCAACACGATGTGGATGGCCGAACATCATTTCCAGCCGGAAGGGACCGAACTGATCCCGAACCTGCTGATGATGGCGATGCATCTCTGCGGCGTGACCAAGAACATCAACGTCGGCTGCGGCTTCAACGTCGTTCCCATGTGGCATCCGCTGCGCCTCGCCGAAGACTACTCGATGGCCGACATCCTGACCGGCGGTCGGGTGATCTTCGGCGTCGCCCGCGGCTACCACACCCGGGAGGTCGAGTCGTTCGGCAACCCGCTGACCGATCAGGAAGCGAACCGCGCGTTCTTCGAGGAAGGCGTGGATGTCATGTTCAAGGCCTTCGAGGGCAAGCCGTTCTCCCACAAGGGCCGGTTCTTCACGATCCCGCCGGAGGTGCCGTATCGCGGCTACACGCTGAAGGAAATCACGCTGGTCCCGTCGCCGGCGCGCCTGCCGGTCGAATGCTGGCAGCCGATCCAAAGCGGCTCGGACCGCGCGTTCGACTTCATGGCCAAGCATGGCATCAGCGGCGTGATCGGCGGTGGGTCCGCGGAAGGCGGCGCGGTCGACCGTCACATCGACAGCTTTCGCGCAGCCTATGCACGCCGTGGTGTCCAGCTGGAACCGGGCGAGAAGCTGGCGTTGGGCTTCCAGTTCCACATCGCCAACAGCCGCGAGCAGGCCATCCGCGAGGCCGCGCCGCATTACGAAGAGAACATGAAGATGTTCGGCGAGCTGCGGCTGGTGCGCGCGCTGTCAGACGAGCAGATCGCGGCGATGCGGGATCCGACGCTGGCTGGCTCTATCAAACTGCCGAGGATCGAAGACGCCGTGGCCATGGGCGGCTTCCTGGCCGGCACACCGGCCGACATCATCGAGCAGCTCAAGGCCGTCGAGAAGCGCTACCCCGCCCTGAACCGCGTCGTCTGCGCGACGCCGCTCGGCACCCCTCTCGCCGTGCAGCTTGAGGATCTGGATCGGTTTTCGAAGGAGGTCATGCCCGCCTTCGGGGCCGGGCCGAAAGCCGCCGCGACGGCACAGTAGGCGGAAACACGTTTCCCTCCGGGCATGGCCCGGAGGGGGCGGATACGATAGTCGGTCATGATGGATAGCGCCGGCTGCGATATACCGGTCCGCAGACGGGTCAACGGTAGGGTGGCATGCGGATTTCGTCGCTGTTTTAAGTTTGAGTCGCAGAACGTCTTATACCAGCCGACACGAGCCTCGACTCACCCCCCGATTCCCCTGAACGGCGAAGTACGTATTGCTCCCTCCCGAGCGGCGATTCGCTTCGGAGGGGAAGGACCACATGGGCGCCGCCATCAAGATCAGCCGCACCGAGTTCACGCCAACCCAACTCCGCGCGATCGCCGCGCGCAAGTCCGGGATAGATCAGCAGACCTTGCGTGACTGGGTCCAATAGGCGTCTCCGGCCGACGGGTGCTCGTCACTCTTACGAACCAAAGCGAGGCGGCCCTTATGGACAGGCGTCCGGTCCATGCTGGCGGGCGTGGTCTTCAGTCGGGATGGCATGTGGAATCCCCGCGGAACCAGCAGATCGCTTCCAGTAAAATCCCGGACGACCATTCAGAGAAATCACCTATGGTTGTATTTTATGAGTTAAATCAACTCCCGCCTGTCGATCACCCGCCTCGCCTTCCCCTGCGATCGCTCGACGGTGCCAGGGGGTTCGATGATCACCCGCGTCGTCAGGCCGATCGTGTCCTTGATGCGCGCCACAACCGAGGCCTCGGATTCGGCCATCGCGCCGGGGCGGTAGAAATCCGACCGCGCCTCGACATGGATCGCCACGTCGTCCATCCGGCCTTCCCGGGTCAGGATGATCCGATAGTGCCCGGTCAGACCATCGGTCTTAAGCAACTGTTCCTCGACCTGGGTCGGGAACATGTTCACCCCGCGTACGATCATCATGTCGTCCGACCGGCCCGTCACCTTCTCCATCCGCCGCATCGTCCGAGCCGTCCCTGGCAGCAGCCTGGTCAGGTCGCGGGTGCGGTAGCGGATGACGGGCATGCCCTCCTTGGTCAGGGACGTGAACACGAGTTCGCCCACCGATCCGTCCGGCAGCACGGCGCCGGTCTCCAGGTCGATCACCTCGGGGTAGAAATGATCCTCCCAGATATGCAGCCCGTCCTTGGTTTCGACGCATTCGCTGGCCACGCCAGGACCGATGACTTCCGACAACCCGTAGATGTCGACGGCATCCATCGCGAAGCCGGCCTCGATCTCCGCGCGCATCGCGTTGGTCCAGGGTTCCGCGCCGAAGATACCGATCCGCAATGACGTCGCGCGCGGATCGATCCCCTGGCGACGGAACTCATCCAGGATCGCCAGCATGTAGCTGGGGGTGACGGTGATGACCTCCGGCTTGAAGTCCAGGATCAGTTGCACCTGGCGTTCCGTCATGCCGCCCGAGATGGGCACCACGCTCATGCCAAGCCGTTCCCCGCCGTAATGAACACCTAGGCCGCCGGTGAACAGCCCATACCCATAGGCGTTGTGCAGTATCATCCCTTTGCGAGCGCCCGCGGCGTAAAGCGAACGCGCGGCGACCGCAGCCCAGGTTTCGATATCACGGGCGGTATAGCCAACAACCGTGGGCTTGCCGGTCGTGCCGGATGACGCATGAATCCGCACGATCTTCTCGCGCGGCACGGCGAACAGCCCGAACGGATAGTTACGGCGGAGATCATCCTTCGCGGTGAACGGAAACCGCGCCAGGTCCGCCAGTGACCGGCAATCATCCGGATGCACGCTGGCCGCATCGAACGCCGCCTTGTAGTGCGCGACATTCGTATAGGCATGGTGCAGCGTCCAGCGCAGCCGCTCCAACTGTAACGCCGCGATTTCGTCGCGGGAGGCGGTTTCGATCGGTTCCAGTCCAGCCATGGGTCAATCCTCCGCGAAGAAACGCCCGCCAACCAAGCGGGAATGGCCACGCATCTCGGCAACGACACCGCCATCGGCCCCGGTCACGCGCACGTCGTAGATGCCGGAGCGCCCCGCGCGGACCCGTTCCTCGGCGGTGGCGGTCAGCGTTTCGCCGAGGCGGCCGGGGCGGACGAAGGTGATTTCATTGTGGTGCGCCACCGCGCGGTCGCCATAGGCGTTGCAGGCAAAGGCGAACGTCGAATCCGCGAGCGTGAAGATGAACCCGCCATGACAGATGCCATGCCCGTTCACCATGTCGGGGCGCACCGTCATCGACATCCGCGCCGTTCCCGGGCCGACATCATCCAACGCGATGCCCAGCCCATGCGTCGCCTTGTCCTCGCGCAGCATCGCGTCCGCGCAGGCCCGCGCCATCTCGGCGGGGGAGCGCATCATTGGCCCCGGAAAACCGGCGGGCGCTTTTCCCGGAACGCCTGCACACCCTCGGCGAAGTCCGCGGACCGGCCGGCCTCGCCCTGCAGTTTCGCCTCCAGATCAAGCTGCGCGTCCAGCGTGTTGGTTCCTGCGACGGCGAACAGTTTCTTCATCGCGGCCAGGGACGCCGTGGGCGCGCGGGCCAGTTGCGCGGTCAGCTTTTCAGCCTCCGCCGCCAGTTCGGGATCATCCACTGCCCGCCAGATCATGCCCCAGCCGGCCGCCGTTTCGGCATCAATGGCGTCGCCCAGCATGGCGAGGGCGCGGGCGCGAGCTTCGCCGATCGTGTGGGTGAGCAGGAAGGTCGCGCCCGAATCCGGCACCAAGCCGATCCGCACGAAGGCCTGCACGAAGCGCGCGGACTTCGCCGCCAGTACGATGTCGCAAGCCAGCGCGAAACTCGCCCCCGCACCCGCGGCCACCCCGTTCACCGCCGCGACGAATGGCAGGCGGGAGGCCCGGATGCGGCGCACGACCTCATGGTGGTACGTGCCAGCCAGGGCCTCCAGATCCGGCGGTCCGTTCGGCCCAGGCGTCACGTCGGGGCCGAGTTCCTGGCCCGAGCAGAAGCCCCGCCCCTCCCCCGTCAGCAGCACCGCGCGGGTGGCGGGATCAGCCTCGGCCGCCTCGATCGCCGCGATCAGGCGCAGCAGCATCGGGGCGTTCACGGCGTTCAGCTTTTCGGGCCGGTTCATCACCAGCCGGCACCAGCCGTCCTGCCGCTCCACGCGAATATCGTCGGTCATTGCACGCGCCTCCCGGGTCGTCGGGCCTTGGGACCCGATCCGGGAGGCGTTGTATCAGGGAAAGCACGGTCTTTTCCAACCGTGCCCGATCCGTGTCCGATCCGTATCCGAACTGTATCCCGTGGGGACCTACAACGGATAGTCGCGCGCCGGGTCGACGCCCGCGGTTTCCAGGAACTTGCGGACCGATGAAACCTCGTCCTTCGAGAGGCTGTGATGCGTGTCGTGGAACCCGTGCGTGTGGCCGTTGAGCTTGACCATCAACTGCCCATGGCCGCCATGCGAAATCTCGGCACCGATTTCCTCCAAGACGGAGCGGACCAGCTTCGGGTCGATGTTGCTGCTGATCGGATGGGCAAACAGGCTGTGCAGAACGGCACGATGCTTGTGGTTCATGAACTGGAAACTCCCGTATCTGTCGATGCCCCATCAAGCCCGATTGCGGGGCGGCGGTCCTTGACGCAGGTCAACGGGGGAAGCGTTGGGGCTTTGGCGGAGCCCCGCTCGGGGGCGCTGCCCGCACCCACCCGAGACAGCCGCGCCCCTTCGCCAAGGGCCGCCTGACCAGCTAGGTTGGCGCCCAGGCGATCCGATTGGGCGGAGTCGCGATCGGTCCAGGAGTCCGACCATGGGAAAGCCTCCGCGTACGCCTCGCCAGCGCCCCGACAAGACCAACGAGGCCTTGCTGGGCCTGGCCGAGGCTCTGTTGGACGACATTTTCTTCGATCCGGAGATCGAGGAGAAGCTTCGTAAGGCACAGCGCGCCAGGCGCGGGCCGCCGCGGCGGATCGACGCGCTCGACATGCCCGGCAACGGCCAGGCGGTGATCCTGGCGGAGGTCGGCACGGGCGCGCTCACCATCCGGCTGACGCATCCGGCCTTTGAAGCCGAGATCGCCGCCACCTACGACCTGGACGAAGCGGTGATGGGAGAGGCGCAGGTCGTCGCCTTCGACGGTGACCGCAAGAAGGCCCGCAAGATGGCCGAGGAATGGGCCGACGACCTCAACGACTTCGATCTCGAGGAAGACCTCGGCGCCGACCTGATGAAACTGCTGGAAATGGGCGATCCGGACGACGACGCACCGGACCTGGAGGACCAGGCGGGCGCGGACCAGGCCCCGCCCCCGCCGACCGCCGAGGACACGGCCTTCGTCCGCGCGATCGCGACCAAGCTGATCCGGGAACTGAAGCGCCGCGAGCCGAACATGATGGTGATCGCCGACGACATGATGGCGTTCGAGGCGCGTCCGCAAAGTCTGTGGCCGATTCTGAACGGCCTGATCGAGGCCTGCCTGGCGCCGACGCGCGACGTGAACACGATGGAGGCCTGGCGGTTCCTGTTCGTCTCCCAACTGACGAACATCCGCTACCGTATCGACGCCGGCTGGGGCTGGGCCCGCGTGATGGCGGATGAATGCCTCGCTCGGCTGACGGAGATCGGCCAGGAGGGCCAGGTGGCGCCCGAGGACTTTACCGCGATCATCGGCGCCTTCGGCGAGGCCCGGATCGAGATGACCGACGAGGCGAAGGCGGCCCTGGCCGCGGCCGGGATGGAAATGCCCGACGACATGTCCACCGACAGCATGCGTTCGGCGATGGGCGTGCTGCTGGACCAGATGGCCGAGGCGGTGACGGACCCCTTCGACGTGCGCGAGGGCCTGGGCGATTCCATGCGTGCCATGCCCAGCGAAGTCCGCAGCTTCATGGCACATGAATTCGCCCATTCGGCGCATCTCGTGCTGCGCGACACCGTGCCGCTCCTGCTGCTGGCCGAGGACCAGGAGGTACGCCGTTCCGCCGTCGCCGCCCTGGAACAGACCGCCGCCCCCGAAACCATGTCGCCCGAGACATTGCGGCGCATGATCGCGATCCGGAACTGGCTCCCCCAGGCCGACCGCCCCGCCCTCGACCAGGCGATCCGCAAGGCGCGCCTCAAGGGCGTGCCGTGCGCGCAATGGCCCGCGCCAGCTTCGCTCGATGTCCTGGCCTCGATGACCGACGGGTCGGGGACCACCAGTATCGTGGTCGCCACCAAGGGGCGCGGCCGGGGCGTGATCGGCGGGGTCCTGCTGAAACAGGCGACGGGCGTGACCGACAGTTGGTGCCACACCGACATGAGCCGGAGCGAGATCAACCGCATGCTGACCAAGGTGCGGGAGTCGATCGACGCCCATAACGTCGATCCCGCCTTCATGGACCGGACGATCCAGCACGCGATCGCCATCGGCGCGGCGATTGGGGAACCGCCGAGCGTGGCTCTGCTGCGGATCGCCGAGATCGCGGGCGGTAGCGACTGGCAGGACCGCCGGCTCGATATTCCCGCCGAGGCGGCCGCCTTGTTCGAGATGCTGCCCCCCGCGCGGCGGACCCCGGAGGCGATCGCCGTATCGCTCGACCGCTCCCGCCGGTGGATGGGCAAGATGCGCTTCACCGAGTCCTGGTTTGTCGACGACGCGAAGACACGCGCCATTCTGCGGGATTCCCGCAAGCGCAAATCCGGCGACGGGGGACACCGGCTGCTGGCCGAGGTCCTGCCGGCGTATCGGGAAAGCTGGGCCGAACGCTTCCTGATCCTGGCGCTGCGGGGACGGGCGTCACGCGATCCCGCGGACCGGGAGACGACGGAGGACTTCATCATCCTGGCCCATATCCTCAGCGGCGATACCCCGCTGACCGAGATCGGGCTGATGTGCGAGATCGCCGCGCACAGTGAGATGGTCGGTCACCTGCGGAAGGCCTGAGGCGGCGATCAACGCGCTGTTCCTCCAAGGCGGGGTTTCCAGGACGCGCGGCGACCCCACTTTTCACCAGGCGCAATCCGTGCCCATCATGAGATCGCTACCATATTCGCCACGATCTCAAGATCAGGCCAGCGAGGAAGTCCATGTCCGACCGTAGCAGAGATACAAGAACCGCCCGTATTTCGGCCGAGGAAGCCCTCGCACTGCATTCCAGCGGCCGGCCAGGCAAGCTGGAAACCCGGATCAGCAAGCCGATCGCAACCGCGAGGGACCTCTCGCTCGCGTATTCGCCCGGCGTCGCGGAACCCTGCCTGCACATCGCCCGAGATCCCTCGCTTGCCTATGAATACACGACCAAGGGCAACATGGTCGCCGTCATCTCCAACGGCACCGCCGTGCTGGGGCTCGGCAATCTGGGCGCCGTCGCCTCCAAACCGGTGATGGAGGGCAAGGTCGCCCTGTTCAAGCGCTTCGCCGACGTGGACGGGATCGATCTGGAGGTCGGCACCGAGGACATCGAGGAGTTCGTGAACGCCGTCCGCTTCCTCGGACCGGGCTTCGGCGGGATCAACCTGGAGGACATCAAGGCGCCGGAATGCTTCGTGATCGAGCAGCGGCTGCGCGAGTTGATGGACATTCCGGTGTTCCACGACGACCAGCACGGCACCGCGATCGTCGCCGCGGCCGGCCTGATCAACGCCTGCCATCTGACCGGGCGCGACCTGCGCGACACCAGGCTGGTCGTGAACGGGGCCGGCGCGGCGGCGATTGCTTGCGTCGAACTGCTCAAGGCCATGGGCATGCGGCCCGACCATGTGATCCTGTGCGACACCAAGGGCGTCGTCTACCAGGGCCGCACCGACGGCATGAACCAGTGGAAATCCGCCCATGCCGCGCAGACCCATGC
>CANJSR010000203.1 GCA_947476855.1 Acetobacteraceae bacterium | reverse complement strand
GAAGAACTCATCGGGATAGTATTTCCGCTCCCGCACATGGCCCTTGCCGCCGTTGTCGAACTGGGCCTGGACGGCGGCGCAGAGCCGGTCCCGTTCGGCGCCGACCAGGACATGGCCACGCCAGGGTTGCATGTTGGTGCCGCTGGGCGCGCGGGCGGCGATGTCCAGGATCTGCTCGATCGTCTCCCGCGGGACCGGAGTGGGCAGGAAGGCGCGGGTCGAGACGCGGCCTGTGATGGCGAGATCGGTGTCGGTCGGGTTCATCTGGGTCCATGATCGGAAAGGGGTGCCCTCCGATAGCATCCCCGGCCGCCGGTCCCAAGCAGGGGCACGGTCAGGGTACCCGCGTGGCGTGGCGCAGAAGCAGACGCCACCCCTGCCCCGACCGCCGCCAGACGAGGCTGGTCAGCAGCATGACCGGCGGATGGTCCTGCCCGTTCGGGCCGCCCATGAAGTCCAGGGTTGTATAGACCATCGCCATGTCGGCGGTCTCGGTGATGCGTTCATCGACCGGGCGGACACGTTCATAGACATACAGGCCGTCGCGCACGCCATCGAGGAATTGCTGCTTCGTCTCCGCGAAGCCCGGCGAATGGACGTAGACGACATCGTTGTCCAGCAGCGCGGCCAGCGCCGGGATGTCATGCGCGAGCATTGCCCGATACAGGGCGTCGATCGCCGTCCGGACGGTGTTCATGCGCGTTCCAGACGGACGATGAAGTCTCGCAACGCCGGCGCCCATTTGTCGGCATCCGCGCCCGATGCCAGGTGACCGTGGTCGCTGACCAGTTCGAAATACGCCGCGTCCACCCCGGCACCACGCAACCCCGCGATCACCCCGGGGGCGAGGGTCGGCGGGAACAGCGCATCCGTCGTCGACAGGACATACAGCACCGGACAGCGGATCTGCGCGTAGGAGTGGGTGATGTCATAGCTCTCCATCGCCCGCCCGAGGATGAACAGGGAGTTCGCGTCGAAGACATCCGCCCAGGCCCCGGCGATGCGACGCATCTCCGCGTCCCGCGCCGCCGGATCGGGGAACTGCGCCGCCAGGCTGTCGGCCAGGCCGTAGCGTCTCAGCGTGTCGATCCGCAGCCGGATCGCTGTCTCCCGCACCCCGCCCTTGTCGTAGTAATCGCCGTTGTTGAAGTTCGGATCGGGTCCGAACCACTTCATCAGCCCGGCCACCCGGTCGGACGCCGGCGGCAGAGGGGACGTCACGACCGGCACGATCCCGTCCATGAAGCCGGGGAACGTCACCGCCCACTGGAACGCCTGGAACCCGCCATAGGACGGCCCGACCACCGCGCGCAGATGGGTCACGCCCAGATGCTCCAGCAACCGATGCTGCGCCGTGACGATATCGGCGACCGAGATCACCGGAAACCGCGACCCGTAAGGCTTGCCCGTGCGCGGATCCATCGAGGCCGCGTTGGTCGACCCGTAGCTCGACCCCAGCATGTTGGAGCAGACGACGAAGTACCGGTCCGTGTCGATCGGCGCGCCGGGTCCGACCAACGTGCTCCAGGCCCCCTCCGACGACGCGCCGCCGGGCACGATCATCCGGTGGCTGCTGGTATAGCCGTGTGTGACCAGGATCGCGTTGCGCCCATCGGGATCGAGCGTCCCGCGGGTGACATAGGCGATCGAAACCTCGGGCAGCACAGCCCCGCTTTCCAGTTGGAAATCCTGGAATGTGAACACCTGATCCCGCATCTGCCCCTCCCGCGTTTGCGCCAGCTTGCCACCCGGGGCGATCCCGTGCCAACCACGCGCCGTTCGTCCCTTGGGAGTATCCAGCATGGAATTCGGCATCGCCTTGCCCACCGCCTCCGACGCCTGGAAGATTGTCGCGCGGGCCGAGGAACTCGGCTTCACCCATGCCTGGTTCTATGACACCCAGATGCTGTGCGCCGACGTGTTCGTCGCCATGGGCGCCGCGGCGGTGAAGACGTCGCGCATCCGCCTCGGCACCGGGGTCCTGATCCCGTCGAACCGCATCGCGCCGGTGACGGCGAACGGGTTCGCCTCCCTGAACGCGCTGGCCCCGGGACGGATCGATTTCGGCGTCGGCACCGGGTTTACCGGCCGGCGCACGATGGGCCTGGGTGCGATCAAGCTGGCCGAGATGGAGGAATACATCCGCGTCGTCATGGCGCTGCTGCGTCAGGAAACCGTGGCGTTCGAGATCGAGGGTGGCACGCACAAGATCGAATTCCTCAATCCCGAACTGAACCTGATCAACCTGAAGGACCCGGTCGGGCTGCATATCTCGGCCTACGGTCCCCGCGCTCGGCGTTTGACGGCGAAGCTGGGCGCCGGGTGGCTGAACTTCGTGGGCGACGTGGCGGGTGGCGTCGCGGCGATGGCGGGGATGCGGAAGACCTGGACGGACGCCGGCCGCCCCGCCGCCGACCTCTCCGCCGTCGCCTTCGCGCTCGGCTGCGTGCTTCAACCCGGGGAGGCTTTGGACTCCGACCGCGCCATGGCCCAGGGCGGGCCGCGCGCCGCGGTGCTGTTGCATCGCGCGGCGGATGAGGCTTTGGCCGGCCTGCCCAATACCTCCGCCGTGCCGCCCGAGGTGGCCGAGACGGTCGCCGCTTATGTCGAGTTCGCCAAGACCTTTGAGCCGGCGGATGCCCGCTACCTGGAGAACCATCGCGGCCACCTGATGAAGGTGATGGACAACGAACGCCGCTTCGTGACCGGGGAGCTGATCCGCCAGACCACCTTCACCGGCACGGAACCCGACCTGCTGGAGCGGATCGCCGCGCTGCGGGACGCCGGGTACACGCAGTTCACCATCCAGCTCACCCCCGGCAACGAGGCCGCGATCGAGGATTGGGGCCGCCTGAAAGCCAAGCTCGGATAACCGGCCGAGGGATCGCTTGCGTTTGGCACGGCCGGTGCCGCATGGTACCGGCCATGAGCAGCAGCCTGCGCCACCGCGGGACCGGATGACCGTCGAGGAATTCCTCGCCTGGGCCGATGATGGTTCGCCCGAGAAGTGGCAGTTGATGGACGGGGAACCGTTCGCGATGGCGCCGGCTCGGACCGGCCATGGGGTCATTCAGGCCAACCTTGCCTTCCTCCTGACCGGTGCCCTGCGCGCGCGCAACAGTCCCTGCGTGACGCTGACCGAACCGGCCGTGCAACCCCGGGTCCGTTCGGCCATCAACCTTCGCGTGCCGGACCTGGCTGTCACCTGCGCCGCGTTCTCGCCTGATCAGGTGGTGCTGCCCAACCCCGTCCTGATCGTCGAAATCCTCTCCCCCAGCAACGAACCAACGACCTGGGACAATGTCTGGGCCTACACGACCATCCCCAGCGTCCATGAAATCCTCGTGGTCCACTCCATCCGCATGCGGGTCGAGCTGCTGCGCCGCCAGGCCGATGGAAGCTGGCCGGAGGAGCCTCTGCTGATCGAAGCCGATGGCACCCTGACGCTGGACGGTGCCGGCCTGACCTGCGCGCTGCCCGAACTCTATCGGGGCACGCATCTGACCGGCTGAGCGGGCCCTACCCTTCCAGTTCTTCCCGCAGCATTTCCAGCGTAAGCCAGCGTTCCTCGGCCTCCGCCATCTCCGCCTGGGCGGCTTCCAAAGCCTTGCCGGAGGCCGCGAATTTCGCGGGGTCGCGCCGGTACAACTCCGGATCGGCCAGGGCGGCATTCAGCTTGCCGATCCGCGCCTCGATCTCGGCCATCCGCGCCGGCAGGGTTTCGAGCGCGTGCTTGTCCTTGTAGGTCATCCGCCGGCTGGTTGCCGCCGGCTTGACCCGCGCCTCTCCCTTGGGCTTGGCCGCCGCCTGCGCCGCCGCCCGAATTGGCCCGCGCAGGGCGACCATGTCGGAGTAGCCGCCGGCATATTCGACCCAGCGCCCGTCACCCTCCGACACGATGACCGCGGTCACCACCCGGTCGATGAAGTCTCGGTCATGGCTGACCAGCAGGACCGTGCCCGTGTATTCGGCCAGTTGCTCCTGCAGCAGTTCCAGCGTTTCCAGATCGAGGTCGTTGGTTGGTTCGTCCAGCACCATCAGGTTGGACGGACGGGCAAAGGCCATGGCGAGCGTCAGCCGCCCCCGCTCCCCGCCCGAGAGCACCCCGACCGGGGTGTTCGCCTGCTCCGGCCCGAACAGGAAGTCCTTCATGTAGCTCACGACATGGCGCACCTGCCCGCCGACGCGGACCGTGTCGCCGCCGCCCTCGGCCAGGGTCCGGGACAAAGTCTGGTTCGGGTCCAGCATGTCGCGGCGCTGGTCCAGGGTCACCTGTTCCAGGTTGGTGCCGATCTTCACAGTCCCCTCGTCCGGGTCCAGCACGCCGGTCAGCAGGTTCAGCAGGGTCGTCTTGCCCGCCCCGTTCGGCCCGACGATGCCGATCCGGTCCCCGCGCATGACCCGGGTCGAGACGTCTCGGATCACCACGCGATCGCCGAACGCCTTGGTGACGTTCTCGGCCACGATGACCAGCCGACCCGATAGCTCCGCCTCGGCCGCGGCCATGCGGACATTGCCCTGCGCGCCGCGCTGCTCCTTCCGCGTCTTCCGCAGGTCGTGCAACTGCGCCAGCCGCCGCACATTCCGCTTGCGGCGGGCCGTGACGCCATACCGCAGCCAGTCTTCCTCCCGCGCGATCTGCCGGGTCAGCTTGTGGCGGTCGAGTTCCTCCTGTTCCAGCACCTGGTCGCGCCAGGCTTCGAAATGCGCGAAGCCCTGGCTCAGTTCCCGCGAAATCCCGCGATCGAGCCAGACCGTCGTGCGCGACATCCGTTCCAGCAGCCGCCGGTCATGGCTGATCAGCACGATGCCCGAGCGCAACCCGTTCAGCTCCTGCTCCAGCCACTCGATCCCCGGCAGGTCCAAATGGTTGGTCGGTTCGTCGAGCAGCAGGATATCGGGCTCCGGCGCCAGCACATGGGCCAAAGCGGCTCGGCGGATTTCCCCGCCCGAGAGGCGCCCCGGCTCCTCGGTACCCGTCAGACCAAGTTGTTCGAGAAGATACTGCGCGCGGTGGCGATCGCCGGCGCCGGCGCCGAACCCAGCCTCCACGTACTCCAGCGTCGTGGCATAGGCCGAGAGGTCGGGTTCCTGCGGCAGATAGCGGACCGTGGCCCCGGGATGGACGAAGCGCGTGCCGCGATCCGCCTGCACAAACCCCGCGGCGATCTTCAGCAAAGTCGACTTGCCGGACCCGTTCCGCCCGACCAGGCAGACGCGGTCTCCGGGCGACACGCCAAGGCCGGCGCCGGCCAGCAAGGGCGAGGTGCCGAAGGTCAGATGAATGTCTTGCAGCAGCAGAAGGGGGGGAGCCATGGAACGCGGAATGCCTCGGGGTCAGGGGGAGCCGGATTCCCCGCGTCCGAATGGCATGTTCGGGGCGGCCTGACAAACGGGTTTGGCTCCCGGTTTCTCACCGGACATGGGGTAGGACCGTACGGAAATTCTGTTCCGCCCTCTTTCCCCCTGTGGGAGGGGCTTGGCGTGAGGGGTCGCGTTCCTCGGTTCGTGCCATGATACCCCCCGGCCCCGGCCCTCCCTCGCAAGGGGGGTGCGGCTCACCGGGCATGGGGTGTCATCCCCGGAAAAATCCTGCCGCCATGGAATGAGAGGGACACGTTCTTCATACGTTCCATCCTACCCAATCGGCCTGCCCCGAGGCAAGCGCCCTGGCTCCATCTTGACGATCCCCCGCGCCGGTCGCATCCAACCGAGGAAGAATGGGGAGGCGTCCGTGACCATCCACAAGATCATCCCGCTGCTGGCCCTGGTGTTCGCCGCGCTGCCGGCGCAGGCCGCCGATGCCGTGCGCCTCGGGTTGCTGAAGACCCTCTCCCCGGCGCCGTTCTACATCGCGCAGGAGCGGGGGTATTTCCGCGAGGCCGGCATCGACCTGACCTTCACCTTCTTCCAGGCCGCCCAGCCGATCGCCGCCGCCGCCGTGTCGGGCGATATCGACGTGGGCGTGACGGCCCTGACCGGCGGGTTCTTCAACCTGGCGGAGAAGGGCACGCTGAAGGTCATCGGCGGCGCCCTGCATGAGGAAAAGGGCTATGAGGGATCGGCCATCCTGGCCTCGACCAAGGCCTACGCCGCCGGGCTGACCTCGGTCGACAAGCTACCCGGCCACAGCTTCGCGATCACCCAGTACGGGTCGTCGTTCCACTACATGCTGGGCCGGATTGCCGAGAAAAAAGGCTTCGACATCAAGACCGTCACCCTGCGGCCGGTGCAGCAGATTTCGAATATGGTCGCCGCCGTGTCCTCGGGTCAGGCGGATGCGACGATCGCCATCGCGTCGCAGGCCAAGCCGCTGGCGGCAAGCGGGCAGGCACATATCATCGGCTGGGCCGGTGACCTCGTGCCCTACCAGATCACCGCCCTGTTCACGACGACCGGCATGATCGAGCGCAACCCCGACGTCCTGCGCCGCTTCGCCCAGGCCTATCAGCGCGGCGTGGCGGATTATCGGGAGGCGTTCCTGCGCCTGGACGCCGCCGGCAAGCCGATCGTGGATGCGAAGACCGACGCGGCCATCCCGGCCATCACCGCCTATGTCTTCACCGGCGATCCGGAGGCGAAGCGGAAGATCCTCCAGGGCGTCGGCTACTATGACGCGGGTGGGGCGCTGGATGTGGCGGATGTCGTGGACCAGGTGCGCTGGTTCCGCGCCCAGGGGCTGGTCAAGGGCGACGCCGATCCGATGACGATGATGGACACGCGGTTCCTGCCGACACGATGACCGGCGGCCTCGGCCTGACGCTGCGCGGGGTGGGGCATGCCTTCGGGGATCTGCGCGTGCTGGATGGGATTGATCTGGAGATCGAGCCGGGGCGAGTAACCGTACTGATCGGGCCGTCCGGCTGCGGGAAGTCCACGCTGCTGGGCATCGTGGGCGGGCTGATTGCGCCGACCACCGGAACCGTCCTGCAATCGGGGACGCCCGCCGCTGATTGCCTCAATCCGCTGACCTATGTGTTCCAGGATTTTGCCCTGCTGCCCTGGCGGAGCGTTGCCGGCAATGTCGCCTTGGTCCTGGAACCCCATCTGCCCGCCGGCCCGCGCGCCGAACGGGTGCAGGAGGTTCTGGCACTGACCGGCCTGTCCGACTTCGCCGACGCCTGGCCGCGGCAGCTCTCCGGGGGGATGCGGCAGAGGGTCGGCATCGCCCGCGCCCTCGCCGTGCGCCCCGCCTGCCTGCTGATGGATGAGCCGCTGTCGGCGCTCGATGCTCAGACCCGTGCCTTGTTGCTGGATGAGTTCGCCGACCTGATCGCCCGCGCCGGGACGACGACCGTCTATGTCACGCACAACCTGAGTGAGGCCGTCCGCCTCGGCCACGCGATCGTCGTCCTGTCCCGCTGGCCAGGTCGGGTGCGGGAGATCCTGCGCATCGATCCTGAACAGGACCGGGCCGACCCGGCTCTGGCGGTGGTCGAGGAGCAGCTTTGGTCCCTGATCCGCGACGACGCCGCGCAGGCGGAGCGGGAGATGGCGGCGCGATGACGCCGGTTCGGTTCCGAGGTGGCGGGTTTGCGCCGCGTGACCGGGGTTGGGCCGGGACGATCACCCTGCTGGCGGTCGTGGCCGCCTGGCAGGCGGGGGCCTCGGCCGGGGTCATCCCGACCCTGTTCCTGCCTGCCCCGATCACGATTGGGCGGACGCTTTGGCACCTGGCGATCAGCGGGGAACTCTGGAACCATCTGTCGGCGTCGTTGTGGCGGCTGTCGATCGGGTGGAGCCTCGGCACGATCTGCGGCATCGGCGTCGGGCTCGCCGCGGGGCTTTGGTCGGCCTTCCGCTCCCCCATCATGGCCGTCGTCGCAGCTTTGTTCCCGATCCCGAAGATCGCGCTGATCCCGCTGTTCATCATCTGGTTCGGCATCGGCGAGGGATCGAAACTCGCCACCCTCTCCCTCGGTGCCTTCTTCCCCACCGTGATCGCGACGATGGGGGGCGTCGACAACGTGCCGCGCAACCTGATCCGGATGGGCCAATCCTTCGGCCTGTCCACCAGCGCGATCATCCGCACGATCATCCTGCCCGGCGCCCTGCCCGCGATCCTGAGCGGGTTCCGGGTCACAAGCTCCATCGCCATCGTGCTGCTGGTGGCAGCCGAGATGATCGGCGCGGATCGCGGCATCGGCGCCTTCGTGCTGGCTGCCGGCAATCTTTACGACACCGATGCGCTGATGGCCGGGATCGTCATGCTCTCGGTCCTGGGTCTGTCGGTCGCGGCCCTGATCGGATCGCTGGAGCGGGCGTTATTGACGTGGCGATGACGCGGTTTTCT
>CANJSR010000202.1 GCA_947476855.1 Acetobacteraceae bacterium | reverse complement strand
GCATTGTCTCCGACCTGAACATGTTCGCCCTCGCCGCCGCCGACCTTGATCCGGTGAAGCCCGCCTGGGGCGGCTGGACGCGGGACCTGCGGTCCCTGCGGGAAGCCCAGCGCGCCGTGCCGAACTATGACGGGACGCTCAACCTCGGCACCGTGATGCGGGAGCTTGAGGCGATGATGACCCCGGACGCGATCGTCACCACGGATGCCGGCAACTTCGCCGGCTGGGCCACAAGGTTCCTGAACTTCAGTGAGGATCAGCGTTACATCGGGCCGACCAACGGGGCGATGGGCTACTCGGTCCCGGCCGGCATCGGCGCCAAGATCACCTTCCCCGACCGCATGGTCATCTCCATGGTCGGCGATGGCGGGTTCATGATGACGGGCCAGGAACTGGCAACGGCCTTCCATCACGGCGTCGCCCCGATCGTGCTGGTCTTCAACAACCAGATGTACGGCACGATCCGCATGCACCAGGAACGCGCCTATCCCTGGCGCGTGTCCGGCACCGCGCTGACCAACCCCGACTTCGCCAAATACATCGAAGCCTTCGGCGGGCATGGAGAGGTCGTCTCCGACACCGCGGAGTTCACCCCGGCCTTCCGCCGAGCGGTTGAGAGCGGCAAACCCGCAATCATCGAACTGCGGATGAACCCCGACCAGATCACCACCCGCGCGACGATCGCCGATCTGCGGGCGGGCAAGGCGCCTCCCAAGCCCGCCGCCAAGCCCAAGCGTGCCGCCGCCCCCGCCCACCCGAAACCGACCCGGGCCAGTGGCGCCAAGAAGCGCGGCTGACCCCGATGTCGCCCGCCTGATGCGTCAGGCGGGCGAAGCCTTCCAGGCGGGAAACCATCCCGCGGCCGAACGCGCCTGCCGAACCATCCTCGCCCTGGACCCCGCCCACTTCGACGCCCTGCATCTGCTGGGCGTGCTGTGCTCCCTCCGCGCCGCTCCCTCCGAGGCCATCGTCTGGCTCCAACGCGCGTTCGGCCTTCACCCCCGCCATCCCCAACTGCTCGAAAACCTCGGCATTGCCAGGCTTGACGCCCAGCAGGCCGACGCGGCGATCACCGCGTTCGAACAGCATTTGGCCTCGACCGCCCCGACCCCGGGCGCGCTGAACAACCTCGGCAACGCGCTGCTGCTGGCGGATCGACCCAATGAGGCGGTGGCCCGGTTCCAGGCCGCGCTGACCCTTGCCCCGGACTTCGCCCCCGCGCGGTTCAATCTCGGGCGCGCGCTGGAAGTCGTCGGAGCGTTCACCGACGCGGAGGCCGCGTTGCGCGCCGTGCTCCCCCTGGCTCCGGCCGACCGGCTGCCGCAGGTCATCAACCAACTCGGCCGCGTGCTGTGTGCGCAGGGGCGGTACCGCGAAGCCCTGGACCTGACCGACGCGCTGCTGCGCGACCGGCCGGCGGAACACGCGACACGGTGGAACCAGTCGCTTACCCGGCTGCTGCTGGGGGATTTCGCGCGCGGATGGCGCGACTACGAGCATCGGTGGGACGTGCCCGCCCACTCCCCGCCGCCCGCGGGACACACCGTGCTCGACCTGTCGGCCATCCGCGGCAAGCGGGTGCGCGTGGTCGCCGAACAGGGCCTGGGCGACAGCATCCAGTTCGCGCGCTATGCCCCGCTGCTCGCAGAGCGGGGGGCGGAGGTCTGGCTCTCGGTCCCGCCGCCGTTGATCTGGCTGTTCCGCACCCTGCGTGGGGTCCGGGGAGTCGTGGGTATGGACGATCCCGCGCCACCGGCCGACCTGACGACCTCGATGCTCAGCCTGCCGCTGGCCTTCGGGACAAGCCTCGACTCGATCCCCGCCGAGACCCCTTATCTGGGCGTCCCGCCGAATGCCCGGATCGCCTGGGCAGAGCGGGTCGGCGCCTTTCGGGGCATCCATGTGGGTGTGGTCTGGGCAGGTTCCCGCGCCAGCGCCCCGCGATCGGCGATCCCGGTTCGGTTGCTGGCCCCGTTGCTGGCGCGCACGGGGATCACGTTCCATTGCCTGCAACAAGAGATCACGCCGGAGGACCGGGCCGCGATCAGCGGACCGGGCGCCATGGTTCTCCATGACACCGAACTTCACGACTTTGCTGATACGGCCGCCCTTTTGGCGGCCATGGATCTCGTGATCACGATAGATACGTCTGTCGCGCATCTGGCGGCCGCGATGGGGCGGCCCACGTGGATCATGATCCCATTCGATCCGGACTGGCGCTGGCTACTGGCTCGCGCCGGTTCACCCTGGTACCCCTCCGCCCGGCTGTTTCGCCAGCCAGGCCCGGGGGATTGGATCAGCGTGGTAAAGGCGGTCGGGACTGCCCTGTCACGGCGGTTCGACGCCCCCTGATCACCCGCGGCCGCGCCCCGACTGCCGCTTGCCCAGACCGCTGGCCTTGGCGAGTTTCGAGCGCAGTTCGGCATAGTTCGACGTCACCATCGGCGCATCGCCAGGCAGGTTGTGCTTCCGGCGATAATCCTCGGGCGTCATGCCGTGCACTGTCAGCAGATGGCGTTTGAGCATTTTCATTTTCATGCCGCATTCCAGACAGGTGAGGATTTCCTCGGTCCCACCTGCCTTCCGCCGAGCGGCCGGGGTGGCGGTGGTAGTGTGGCCAGCCGCGGGACGCGGGCGATCCTGACCTACCTCCACGAGTGCTGCGTACACCTCTCGAATGAGACGGGGTACCTCATTGTGAGAA
Source organism: Acetobacteraceae bacterium (assembly GCA_947476855.1). Next base: position 5,596 of record CANJSR010000202.1, on the reverse strand, counting down.
ACTTCATTGTGTTCGACATGCGCGCTGACGATGTTTGCGGCAAGCGTCAGGATGTCAGCGGTCGGGTTTTCCATGCGATCAGACCTCGATAATGTGTTTTTGACGTTTTTTTCACGTTGCAGTACGAATTCGCCGCAGGTCAACAACGGCGTTCGCCCAACGCCAAAAAACTTAAGCGAGCCATGAGCGATCAAATCTTTCAGGAGGCCTACAACCGGGTCCGCGCTCGACATTCCGAGGAGGAATGGCTTGCGATGAGCCCCCGGCAGATCACCGACGCCATCTACCGGGAGATCCGACAGATCGATGCGGAACGGAGCCAGTCACGACCGCCGCCGGAAGACGAGTCTGCCAACGAATGAAGTCGCACCGATTCGTCCAAATTATGGTGCGATGCGTCTCAATTATGTAACTTTCCGTCTTCAAGCGAAATTCGCCCCTTGTCGGCGCTGATCCGGGCGGGCTATTGCTGCGGACTGTCCCTTCGATCATCGGAATCCGCGCGATGCCTGCCCGCCTCTCTTACCCGCTCCGCGCCGTCGCCCTCGGCGCCGCGCTGTCCGGCATGACGATCGCGCCCGCCAAAGCCATGATCATCAACGTCACCTATGACGCGACCGTCACCGCCAACGCCAATTCAACCGCGATCCAATCCGCCTTCGAAAGCGTGGTGCAACATTTCGAGGCCGCCTTCGCCAACCCGATCGAGGTCAATGTCCACGTCGGCTGGGGCAAGGTGAACACCGTCAACATCGCCGCGGGGAAAGTGGGCGAAACGCGGGTCTCCGCGGCTGGCAGCTTTCGGACGTTCGACTCCGCCACGGCCCTGTTGAAGACCGGCGGCGTGACGGTCCCCCTGCCCTCCTCCGACCCGACCGGGACGAACCGCTTCCTGATCCCCACGGCGCAGGCCAAGGCGCTGGGCATGACCGGCTTCACCGTCCCGACCTATGACGCCTATATCGGGTTCTCGAGCACATACGCCTTCAAGCAGTTCGCGGGGGCGGTCTCTCCGCTACTGGCCTATGACTTCGCCGGCGTCGCGGCCCACGAACTTGAACACGCCCTTGGCCGCATGAGCGGGCTGATCAGCAATTCCCCGGTCTTTGCCTACGCGGCCGACCTGCTGCGCTATTCCGCACCCGGTACGAACAGCTTCTCCTACAACGCGGCTGCCTATTCCTCGATCGATGGTGGGACGACCTCGCTCGGGACCCACAACACCGCACTCACCGCCGACCGGATCGACTGGTCGTCCCCCGGCACCACGCGGAACACCCAGAACGCCCAGTTGGAAACCGGCAAGGACTACTGCCTGTCCACCGCCGACCAGCGCTTCATGACCGGCCTGGGCTACACGTTCACGGACGACGCGGACGCGTTGTACTTCAGCGGCTCCGACTGCGCGCCGTTCGGGGCGTCGCTGGCCTCCATCGCGCCCTTCCCCACCGCCGTCGTCGACGCGCCCGAGCCCGCGGCGCTCGGCCTGTTCGGCCTGGGTGCGGCGACCCTGGGTCTGCTGCACCGCAGGACGCGCCGCCGGACGGGCTGACCACCCGACGGCCTTGCGGCGGGGTCCGGGCGGAACCAACTTGGTCGCATCGCAATCGGGACTGCCCATCATGCGCCGCACGCCGCCTGCCGTTCTCCTGGCTTCCTTCCTGCTGATCGCCCCGCCGGTCCTTGCGGCCGATACCGTGCTGTCCCTCGCCGAGACAGCCACCGTCATGGCGTCCCCCGATGAACTCGTGGCCTTCCTGCGGGCCGAGGCCACCGCCAGCAACGCCGCCGACGCACAGGGCCGCGTCAATGTCATGTCCCGCGATGCCACCGCCATCGCCGCGCAGGCCAAGGGCGTCCAGATGTCCAATGGCAGCTACCAGGTCTGGCGCATCGGCCCGAACCAACAGGAACGGGCGGAGAAGTGGCAGGCCTCCCAGACCCTGCGCCTGTCCGCCAACGATGGCGCCGCGCTGCTGACCCTGGTGGGCACGCTGCAACAGAAGGGTCTGGCCGTCAGTTTGATGCAATGGCGCCTGTCGCGGGAAACCGAGAAGAAGGCCCGCCAGGATGCCACGCGTCAGGCCGTGCTCGCTTTGCGCGGCCGAGCGGACGATGCGGCGATGTTGATGGATTTGAAGTTCGACCATTTCCGGTCGGTGCGCCTGGATGGGGTCGAGCCGATGCCGATGCCCCGGGCCGCCCCGATGGCCATGGCCCGCAGCGCCGAAGCCGCGCCACCCCCGGTCGCGGTGGCCGAGGACATTCCCGTGACCGCGACGGCCCAGGCCGAAGCCGTGCTGTCCCCGCGCTGACCTGATGTCCTGGTCGCGCGGCATCCAGGGCGGGACGAGCGGCGCGTCGGGCGCCTTCGTCACGCTCCGACCCATCGCCGCGCGTATCAACGACGCACCGGCCGTCCCCGAGAATGTCACCGCCCTACGCCTGGCCGCGCGGGACGCCTATGGGCGCGGACAGCCGGCCGAGGCGGCGTCCTTGCAGGCCCGCGCGATCGCCCTCGCCGGCGAGGACGTACTGGCGGACGACCATCTGTTCCTCGCGCTGGCGCTCAGCGCCGAACAGCGTATCCCCGATGCCCTCGCCACGCTGCGGAATGGGCAGGACCGATTCCCCTCGATCAGCGGCTTCCCCGAGAATATCGGCGTCCTGCTGCTGGCGTCGGGCCAGCCGGCCGAGGCGATCGCCGCCTGCGAACAGGCGCTGGCGCTGGGCTCGGACAGTCCGAACGTCCTGGATTGCCTGGCCGATTGCTGGGCGCGGCTGGGTCGGCCCGATCAGGCTGTGGTGTTCGGCCGTCGGGCGTTGGAGGCGAAGGATCGGCGCTTCGGCACGCTGCCCCGGCTGGCGACGGTGCCCTCGGCGCCGCCACCACCGTTCAATCCCGGCAACCCCGCGGAGAACGTGATCGCCTATAGCCTTTGGGGCAATGAACCGCGCTACCACGTCCCGCTGCTGGAGAGCACGCGCATCCTGCGCCATCTGTTCCCGGCCTGGACGATGCGGGTGTACCACGACCAGACGGTCGATCCGGCCTACCTGGCGATGCTGCGCGAACGCGGCGTCGATCCGCGGTCGATGGTCCTGCCGCCCGACCTGCCGGTGCACCGCAAACTGCTGTGGCGGTTCGAGGTCGCGTCGGACCCGGCCGTGCGGCGCTTTCTGTGCCGGGACGCGGATTCCCTGCTGACGGTGAAGGAACGGGTGGCGGTCGATGCCTGGCTGCAATCCAGCTTCCATTTCCATGCCATGCGGGACTGGTACACGCACACCGACCTGCTGCTGGCCGGCATGTGGGGCGGGGTTGGCGGGATTCTGCCTCCGGTCGGGAGCCTTCTGGCCGCCTATCGGGGCTGGCGGGTGGAACACGACCACGTCGATCAGGACCTGCTGTCGGAGACAGTGTGGCCGATTCTGCGCGGTCACACGCTGATTCATGACAGCGTGTTCGCCCCTTGCCTGGGCAGCGTGCCCTTCCCGCCGTTCGGCGCGCTGCCCGCGGATATGCATGTAGGACAAAATGCCTTTCATCATTTCGAAAAGACGCGTTAGAATGGCGTTATTATGGGATGGAAACTCGTCGTTCTGAGTGGAATGACCCTGCCCGCCGCGCTCGTGGCCGGCGGGCTTTGGTGGTTTTCCGACGCCCCTGCCACTGAACCGCCCGAACCGCCGATCGCCGGCATGCCGGTTCCGCCCTTCCCGCCCCGCATCGCCGAGGACCCGAGCTACGAGGCCTGCCTGGGTATGCTGCCCGAGGACCCGCAGGCCGCCATCGCCTTCGCCCTCCAATGGACCTCCTCCCCAACCAACGGACGCGCCGCCGCTCGGCATTGCCAGGCGCTGGCGCTGATCGCCGCGGGCCAGGCGGCCGAGGGGGCGACCATGCTGGAAACCCTGGCGGATGACCGCGCGATCACGGACCGCGCGCGCGCCCTGCTGCTGGACCAGGCGGCGGATGCCTGGTTCCTGATGCGGTCGTATGAGGAAGCGTACCGGGCCACGACCCGCGCGCTGATGCTGGCCCCCAATGACGCGGAGGTGCTGGTGCGTCATGCGCAGGCCGCGTCACAGGTCGGGCGGGAGAATGACGCGATCACCGATCTGACCCGGGTGTTGGCGGAGACACCCGACCGGCTGGATGCGCTGCTGGCGCGTGCGATGGCGTGGCGGCGGCTGGATCAACTGGAACGCGCGGCGGGGGATATCGAGCGCGCGGCGGGCATGGCTCCGACGGACCCGGAGGTGCTGCTGGAACGCGGGATCCAGCGTCAGAGGCGCGGCGACCTAGCCGGTGCACGGGAAGACTGGCGGCAGGTGGTCACGCTGGAACCGGACAGCGAAGCGGCTGATCTGGCCGAGCAGAACCTGGCCTTGCTGGATGCGGGACCGCGGCAGCAATAGGGGGATTGATGATGGTGGCCGCGGGAGGCAACCCAGGTTATCTCGTCGTGGTGGCCCCGCGGGTCCTGCAAAGGGCCGGCCCGAGGGCAGGCTCCGGGCCACCACCCACGACTTGTCCCGGCCCTATCAAACAATCCGTGGATGGCGGGCCTTCGCCCGCCACGACGGGGGAGTGGCCGCGACAGCCTCCCCCGCGTTATCCCCCGAAAGCGGAAAGCCCCGTCTGCGCCCGTCCGAGGATCAGCGCATGCACGTCATGCGTCCCCTCATACGTATTGACGGTTTCCAGGTTCATCACGTGGCGGATCACATGGTACTCGTCGACGATCCCATTCCCACCATGCATGTCGCGCGCGACCCGGGCGATATCCAGCGCCTTGCCGCAATTGTTGCGCTTCAGCAGGCTGATCATCTCGGGTGAGGCATCATGCGCGTCGATCAGGCGGCCGAGTTGCAGGACCGAATGCAACCCCAGGGTGATCTCGGTCTGCATGTCGGCCAGCTTCTTCTGGATCAACTGCGTCCCGGCCAGCGGCTTGCCGAACATCTTGCGGTTCAGCGTGTATTCCCGCGCGGCCATCCAGCAGAACTCGGCCGCGCCAAGCGCGCCCCAGGCGATGCCGTAGCGGGCGTTGTTGAGGCAGGAGAACGGCCCGCGCAGCCCCTTCACCTTGGGCAGCATGTTGCCCTCGGGGACAAAGACGTCCTGCATCATGATCATGCCGGTGATGGAGGCGCGGAGCGAAAACTTGCCCTCGATCTTCGGCTGCGTGAGGCCAGGCATGCCGCGCTCCAGCACGAAGCCGCGGATGTCGTTGTTGTCATCCTTCGCCCAGACCACCAGCACATCGGCGATCGGGGAGTTGGTGATCCAGGTCTTCGACCCGTTCAGCAGGAAGCCGCCATCGACGGACTTCGCCCGCGTGCGCATGGACGCGGGGTCGGAGCCGGCATCGGGCTCGGTCAGGCCGAAGCAGCCGACGAACTCACCGGTGCGGAGCTTGGGCAGGTATTTCTGCTTCACTTCCTCCGACCCGAAGGCATGGATCGGATACATGACGAGTGAGGACTGGACCGAGAACGCGGACCGATAGCCGGAATCGACGCGCTCAACCTCCCGCGAGATCAGGCCGTAGCTGACATAGTTCACGCCGGCGCAGCCATAGCCATCCAG
>CANJSR010000201.1 GCA_947476855.1 Acetobacteraceae bacterium | reverse complement strand
CGCCGCGGTCATCCTGGACGAGGTGCATGAGCGGTCCCTGGAATCGGACCTGGCCCTGGCCCTCTGCCTCGACCTGCAACGGGTGCTCCGCCCGGACCTCCGCCTGATCGCCATGTCCGCCACCGCCGATGGCGCCCGCCTGTCGGGCCTGATGGGAGCCGAAGTGATCGAGAGCGCCGGCCGGATGTTCCCGGTCACGGTCGAGCATGCCAAGAAGGACGTCCCCGCCGTCCGCGACCTGCCCGACGCCATGGCCCGCGCCATCCGCCAGGCGCTGGCCGATCATGACGGCGACATCCTGGCCTTCCTGCCGGGCATGGGCGAAATCCGCCGCACCCAATCCGCGCTCGACCGCTGCGGCGCCCTGGTTCTGCCCCTGCACGGCGACCTGCCCCCCGCCGAACAGGACCGCGCCCTGCGCCCTGCCGAGGGGCGGCGGGTCGTGCTGGCGACCTCGATCGCCGAAACGTCCCTGACCGTCCCCGGCGTCCGCATCGTCGTCGATGGCGGCTGGCGGCGGGCCCCGAGGCTTGACCCCGCCACCGGACTGACCCGGCTGGCCACCGTCCGCATCTCCCGCGCCGCCGCCGACCAGCGGGCGGGGCGGGCGGGGCGGGAGGCGCCTGGCGTGGCGATCCGGCTGTGGTCACCGGCCTTGCAGCGGGGCCTGCCCGCCTATGACCGGCCGGAGATTTTGGAAGCCGAACTATCCTCCCTGGTGCTGGACTGCGCCGCCTGGGGGACGAAGCCCGGTGACCTGGCCTTCCAGGACCGCCCGCCCGCCGGGGCCCTGGCCGCCGCCGCGGCACTGCTGACCGAACTCGGCGCGCTGGACGCGGCCGGCGCGATCACCCTGACCGGGCAGCGCATGGCCGGCCTGGGCGCCCATCCCCGTCTGGCCGCCATGCTGCTGGAAGCCGACACGCCCGAGGATGCCGCCACGGCCGCCGACCTTGCTGCCTTGCTGGAGGAGCGGGACCCGCTGCGGTCCCAGGACTCGCCGGCTGATATCGCCCGCCGGCTGATGGCGATCGCGCATGGTGACCCCGATGCCGACCGGGGTGCACTGTCCCGCATCCGCCAGACCGCTCGGCAGTATCGCCGGCGCCTGCGCGTGTCCGCCGACCAGCCGGCCGAGGGCGATCCGGGCAAGCTGCTCGCCGCCGCCTTCCCCGATCGCATCGCCCAGCGCCGGGGCGAACCGGGCAGCTTCCGCCTGTCCGGTGGCGGGGGCGCGCGTCTGCCCACCACCGATCCGCTGGCGAAGGAAAACCTGCTGGTCGTGGCCGCCTTGGAGTCCAAGGCCGCCGCCCGCATCCGCCTGGCCGCGACGCTGGACTCCGACGACCTGCCGCACGCGCTGCAACGGCGGGTGACCGAGCAGATCGAGACCGGATTCGACTCGGTGTCCGGCACGGTGCTGGCCCGCCGCCGCCGCCGGCTGGGCACGCTGATCCTGAGCGACCGGACCGTGCCGGTGGACAAGGCCGACGTGGCCGCGACCCTGGCCGACGCGGTCGCGAGCCAGGGGCTGAAGGCGCTGCCCTGGACGGATGCCGTCCGCCAGCTCCAGGCCCGGGTCGCTCTGATGCGCGGGATCGAGCCGGATTCCGGCTGGCCCGACCTGTCCGACGCCTCCCTGGCCGCGACGGCGCGCGAGTGGCTGCCGCCGTATCTGAATGGGCTCAACAAGCTGTCGGACCTGGCTGGCCTGGACCTGATGGCGATCCTGCGCGGGATGCTGCCCTGGCCACTGCCGAACCGGCTGGACCAGGACCTGCCCACCCATCTGTCGCTGCCGCATGGACGCGCGGCGGTGGATTATGGGGAGCCGGTGCCCCTGGCCTCGGCCCGGGCGCAGTTCTTCTATGGGATGGCTCGGACACCGTTGCTGGCGGGGGGACGGATCCCGCTGCGGCTGGCGCTGCTGTCCCCGGCGGGGCGGCCGATCGCGGTGACCGCGGACCTGGCGGGGTTCTGGAAAGGGGCCTGGGCGGACGCGCGGAAGGACATGCGCGGGCGGTATCCGAAGCACGACTGGCCGGAGGATCCGGGGGGAGCGTGACGGGTGGATTTCTCGCTGAGTCAGGGGGGGGGAAGCCATCCAGAACAGCCCCGTGGGGATGAAGACGATTAGCCACGGATGAAGGGGATGAACACAGATGATGTGCGATCCGTCCCCCATCCGAATCTGTGTTCATCTTCTTCATCCGTGGCTGAATATTCTGGATGGCGCACTGGGCTACGGGGAGTCTGGTTCTCGGCTGATACGACCGCGGTGGGGGCGTGACGGGTGGTTCTGGGGCGCTTTTCTCACCGGACATGGGGTTGGACCGTGCGGAAAAATCCATAGGAGGCGTGGGGGGCGAATGGAGACCCTCCGTGTCCTCTGTGCCGCCTCCCTGTTCCTCCGTGCTGCATTGCTGGCGATGGTTCCCATTCCCGGCGGTTGGTTTGTCCCCGTGGTCCGTCCTTCCGTGCCGTGAGACCCCCCACCCCAGCCCTCCCCCTCAAGGGGGGAGGGGGCAGACGGCTCACCGGGCATGGGGGCGCGCCACGAGACAAATCCGACGTCACTGCACGTTCCTTATTTGTTCCAGTCTACATGGCTCCCCCCAAAAAAGGCAACCACGCAAACCAACCCCCGAACCCACAACGGAATTCCACATCGAATTCTTGTTACGCGGGGGTCCGCATGCCATGTGAGCAGCCATGTTGCTCGCCCTCGCCTCCACATTTCCGCCGGTCAGGGCCGTCAAGGCGCTGGCCCTTGTCTTCGCGCTCCTCGCGTCCGCCTGCGCGGCACCGCAGGCAACCGCCCGCAGCGCGCCCGATAGTTTCGCGCCCCTGGTCAAACGGGTCCTCCCGGCCGTCGTGAACATCGCGGTGATCGAGAACGCCTCGACCCGCGATCCGCTCGCCGAACTGCCGCCGGAAATCCGCAACAGCCCCCTCGGCCGCGAACTGCGCCGCCGCTACGGCGGCCCGAAGCGGGAGCGGATGACCGGCGCCGGCTCGGGCTTCATCGTCGATCCCTCCGGCCTGATCGTCACCAACAACCATGTGGTCGGCCGAGCGTCGCAGATCGCGGTGCAGTTGTCGGATGGAAGGCAGTTGCCGGCGACGGTGATCGGGCATGACGAGCTGACCGACATCGCCGTCCTGCGGGTCACAGCCGATGGCGAGCTGCCGTCGGTCACCTGGGGCGACTCGCGGCTGGTAGAGACCGGAGACTGGATCCTGGCGGCCGGCAATCCGTTCGGCCTCGGCGGGTCGGTCACCGCCGGCATCGTCTCGGCGCGCGGACGCGATCTTGGGGCGGGGCCGTTCGACAATTTCCTCCAGCTCGACGCCCCCATCAATCCGGGCAACTCGGGCGGGCCGATCTTCAACATGGACGGACAGGTGGTGGGCGTCAGCTCGGTCATCATCTCCCCCACCGGCGCCTCCGTCGGGATCGGCTTCGCCATCCCGGCCGAAACCGCCAGCCGCATCGTCGCCCAGCTCGTTGCCCGCGGTTCCATCGCCCGCGGCTGGCTCGGCGTCTCCGTGGAAGACCGGGAGGGGACGGTGCTGGTCACCGGCCTCGATCGCGCCGGGCCTGGCGGACGGGCGGGATTGCGGCCTGGGGATGCGCTGATCGCGGTGAACGGCGAACGGATCGACAGCGCGCGCGGGCTGATCCGCGCGGTCGCTGGCGTGACGCCGGGGGAGCAGGCACAAGTCACCATCCGCCGGCAGGGCCGTGAAGTGGACATTCCCGTCACCGTGGGCCGACGGCCGACGGAAAGCGCGGGCTAGGGAGAAACACAATGCGCATCCTGGTGGTCGAGGACGACAAGGACGTCGCCGGCTTCGTCACGCGCGGCCTGAAAGAGGCCGGGCATGTGGTGGAGCACGCCGATAACGGCCGCGACGGGCTGTTCATGGCGGTCAGTGAGGTGTTCGACGCCATCATCCTGGACCGCATGCTGCCGGGCGGCATCGACGGGGTGAAAATCCTGGAGACCCTGCGCGGCCAGAAGAACGACACGCCGGTGCTGATCCTATCGGCCCTGGCCGACGTGGATGAGCGTGTGAAGGGCCTGAAGGCGGGCGGCGACGACTACCTGACCAAGCCTTTCGCCTTCGCCGAACTGTTGGCACGAGTCGAGGCGCTGGGCCGTCGCGGCAAGACCGAGGGCCCGGTGACCAAGCTGGTGGTCGAGGACCTGGAGCTTGACCTGCTGTCGCGGCAGGTGAAGCGCGCCGGCCAGAAGGTGGACCTGCAACCGCGGGAGTTCCGGCTGCTGGAATACCTGATGCGCCACGCCGGCCAGGTGGTGACCCGGACCATGCTGCTGGAAGGCGTGTGGGACTATCACTTCGACCCGCAGACCAACGTGATCGACGTGCACGTGTCCCGGCTGCGCCAGAAGGTCGACAAGCCGTTCCCCGTGCCGCTGATCCACACCGTCCGGAACGCCGGCTACATGCTGCGCGCGGAGCCGGTTTGACCCCTCCGCGTGTTTCTCTCCGTCCTGGTGAACGATGCTCCGATCCCGCCTGATCCGTTCGGCGGGGTTGCGGTTCGCGGTGGCCTATGCCGCCCTGCTGGCCGTCAGCGCGCTGTCGATCGCCTGGTTCCTGTGGTGGTCGACGGCCGGCCTGCTCAATCGCCAGATCGAGGAATCGATCGAGGCGGACGCCCAGAACCTGTCGGAATTCTGGCGGCGGGGCGGCGTGCCCGGCCTGATCCTTCGCATTGATGAACGGCTGACGCAGAACCTGGACGACGACGCGATCTACCTGCTGGTGCAGGGGCACGACCGCATCGTCGCCGGGAACCTGGAGCGGTGGCCGCCGAACGTCGACGTGGCCGGGCCGTTCTTCGAAATCCAGGTGCAGCGCGGCGCGGTGCGGTCCCTGTCGCGCGTGCAGCGCTTCGACCTGCCCGGCGACTTCCGGCTGCTGATCGGGCGAGAGGTCGCCGTCCGCGTCCAGTTGCGGGATTTGCTGACGAATGCGCTGTTGTGGGCGCTGGTGATCGTGGCGGGCGTGGCGATGCTGGGCGGGCTGATCGTGCGCAACCTGTTCCAGGGCAGCATCGCCAATGTCTCAGCCACGGCGGCGGCGATCGCGGCGGGGGACCTGACAAAGCGCGTCAAGCTCTCGGGCCGCGGGGATGAGCTGGACCAGTTGTCCGAAGTGATCAATGAGATGCTGGACCGCATCGGCCGCCTGATGGACGGGGTGCGGCAGGTGTCGAACGCGATCGCCCATGACCTCCGCACACCGATCACCCGCGCCCGGACGCGGCTGGAGGACGCCGCCCTGCATGCTGAAACGCCGGACGACCTGCGCGCGGCGATCGAGCGGGCGACGTCGGACCTGGACGGCGTGGTCGCGATCTTCCAGGCGCTGCTGCGGATTTCCGAGATCGAGGCGGGCTCCCGCAGAGCATCGTTCGCCCCGGTGGATGCGACGCCGCTGCTGCGGGACGTGATGGAGCTGTATGACGTGGTGGCCGAGGAACGGGAGGTTGTCCTGGTGCTGGACATCCCCGACCGGCTGCCGCTGTTCGGCGACCGGGCGTTGGTGCAGCAGGCCGCCGCCAACCTGGTCGACAATGCGCTGAAGTTCACCCCGCCTGGCTCCACGGTGCGGATCGAGGGGCGGACGCGCCCGAACGGGATCGAGATCACCGTCAGCGACCAGGGCCCCGGCATTCCGGCCGAGGACCGGGACCGGGCGGTGGAACGGTTCTATCGGGGCGAATCAGCCCGCAACACGCCTGGCTCGGGCCTGGGGCTGACGCTGGTCGGCGCGGTGGCGCAGCTGCATGGCGGGTCCTTGCGGCTGGAGGACGCGAAGCCCGGCCTGCGCGCCACACTCGTGTTGCCCGGCACCGACGGAACGGGCAACTAACGAGGATGTCATTCTCTCCACATGCCCCGCATAGCCGGACGCTGCCATGATCGGTGGGATGACACGTGTCGCCAAGGCATTGGGCTGCGCCATGGTATCGGGGTTGCTGGTTCTGCCGGCGACCGCCGAAGGTCCGGCCACGCCCGTGAATGGCGCCGTCCCCAAGGTCACGAGCCATAGCATCGAGTATTGCGACATGCTCGCCGCCCGCATCAATGCGTTGGTGTTCGAGGCTCGGATGGCCCCACCGTCCGACGTGATCGAGCTGTCCGCCGAGGGCCAGCGCATGTGCGCCCAGGGCCAGGTGCGCGGCGGTGTCATGCGGCTGCGCAAGGCGCTGATGGTGATGCAGGAAATCGCCGACTCCCAGTAGTCATGGCTGGCTCGCGACGACCCGGGTCGATTTTTTCCCCAGTTGCTTTATGCCCTGCTCCGCCGTGACGCTGATGCCATGGCGTCCCGCGTGAGTTCCAGGTCCGCACATGAGCACCACGACCCTGCCCAGCCCCAGATCGGGGCACGCCCCCTCCGGTAAAGCATACGCCCGCCGCTACTGGATCTTCGCGATGCCGGCGGCCGCGGTCGTGCTGCTGGTGATCCTGTTTCCGTGGATCTTCACCCTCTACATGTCGGTGCATGACTGGAAGGTGACCGGCGCGACACCCTTTGTCGGCTTCGACAATTACGCCCGCATGCTGGCCGACGAGCGGTTCCTGTGGTCGATCGTGCGGACGCTGTGGTTCACGGCGGCATCCGTCATCGCACCGCTGCTGCTGGGGGTCTGGGCCGCGGTCTGCTTCGCCGAGAACTTCAAGCTGCGCGGCATTGCCCGCACCGTGTTCATCCTGCCGATGATGGCGACGCCGGTCGCGATCTCCCTGGTCTGGACGATGATGTTCCACCCGCAGCTTGGGGTCCTGAACTACATCCTGACCTTGGTCGGCCTGCCGCCGTCCACCTGGGTCTATGACGCCAACACCGTGATCCCGACGCTGGTGATGGTGGAGACCTGGCAGTGGACCCCGCTGGTCATGCTGATCGTGCTGGGCGGCATCGCGTCCCTGCCGCAGGACCCGTATGAGGCGGCGATCCTCGACGGTGCCAGCAACTGGCAGATGTTCCGCCATATCACCCTGCCGCTGGTCTGGCCCTTCATCATGGTGGCCACCGTCATCCGCCTCATCGACGCGCTGAAGACGTTCGACACCATCTACGTCATCACGCTCGGCGGCCCCGGTTCGGCCAGTGAGACCCTGAACATCATGCTGTACCAGACGGCCTTTGCGTACTACGACCTCGGCTATGGATCGGCCATCGTGGTGGTGTTCTTCCTGCTGATCCTGGCGATCAGCATGCTGTTGCTAAGGGTGCGCCAGCGGGAGGACCTGCGATGAACGCCCATCGTCTGCGCCGGTGGCTGAACCGGCTTGGCCTGTATCTGTCGGTCGGGTTCCTGGTGTCCCCGGCGCTGCTGTTCTTCCTGTGGATGGCCTCGCTGGCGCTGAAGAACGAGTTGGACAACACGGCCTATCCACCGGTGTTCATCCCGTCCGAACCGACCTTGGCCAACTTCGTTGATGTGTTCGAGAAGAACGACTTCCTGACCTATACGATCAACTCGGTCATCGTGTCGTTCACCGCGACCGGGCTGGCGCTGCTGCTGGGCGTGCCGGCGGGGTATGGGATCGCTAAATCCAAGGCGACCAAGGCCGCCGCGCTGATCCTGATTGCCCGCGTGACGCCGGGTCTTTCCTACCTGATCCCGCTGTTCCTGCTGTTCCAGTGGCTGGGGCTGATCGGGACGCTGACGCCGCTGATCATCACGCATCTGGTCATCACCGTGCCCATCGTCGTCTGGGTCATGATCGGCTTCTTCGAGGGCCTGCCAGGCGAGCTGGAGGAAGCCGCCCTGGTCGATGGTGCCACCATCTGGCAGGCCTTCCTGCACGTCGCGATGCCGCTGGCGAGGCCAGGCATCACGGTCGCGATGATCCTGTCGTTCATCTTTTCCTGGAACAACTTCATCTTCGGCGTCGTGCTGGCCGGCCGCTCGACGAGGACCCTGCCGGTCGCGGTCTACAACGTCCTGACGTTCGAGCAGATCAGTTGGGGCCCACTCGCCGCCGCCGCGCTGATCGTCACCGCGCCCGTGCTGCTGCTGACTTTGCTGATGCAGAAGGAGATCGTGGCTGGCCTGACCGCGGGCGGGGTGAAGGGCGGCTGATCGGTTGACAGCGCGCGGACGCCACTTCACGGTGCCGCCCATGATCAACCGGACCCGCGCCGCCGTGTCGTCGAAAAAACGCCCCCTTCTTCAGGGGCGGAACGGTGTGCGCGCGCGGTAACCCATCGCGCCTGGTATCGATCAAAACCCCGCCGGTTCGACGGGGTTTTTTTTATGCGTCCCGTCT
>CANJSR010000200.1 GCA_947476855.1 Acetobacteraceae bacterium | reverse complement strand
TTGCATGGAAACGACCGAATGGCTAGACATTCCAGATGGCAGCGCACCCAGGACCCGCCGGCGACATGCACGCCCCGCTACAACCCGCCACGCAATACACGGCTCCGCTACAACCGGCACATGGTTCAGCCCGCCGGACAGCCACGGTCCGCTGCGGCTTCGGGGCCGGCATCGGGCCCAGCGCATGAGCACGCCGCCCCGCCGGACCAAGCGCCGCCGCGTCGGCTCCACCGCCCGCCGCTATCGCCCGTCGGCGCTTGTGCAGGTCTCCGCCCAGCCCAAGGTCAGCCGCGAAGCCATCCTCACCGCCATCGCCGTGTCGATCGTCGGCGCCGCCCTGATCGTGCTGATCTGGATGATGGCGCAACGTTCCGCCGATGATTACCGCACCATGATGCGGCAGGACGTCGAACGCGGCCTCTCGGCCCAGGCCGCGACGCTGGCCGAGAAGGTGAAGCTCGAAATCCTGGTGGTCGACCAAACCATGGCGATCATCCAGGCGCTATGGAACGAAAATCCCACCAGCTTCCGCCTGAACGACTGGCACAACCGCGTCCCCGCGCTGACCGCGGTCTCCGACGACATCTTCATCGCCGACGACAAGCGGATCATCCAGCAGGACATCCTGCCCCAGGCGGTCGGCCAGGGCATCGGCGGCGCCTACCTGCCCTTCCCCCATGGCTCCCTGGAAATCTTCGGCGCCGACGGTGAACGGACCCGCGAAGGCCGCATCGTCACCCCCACCACCAACGCCACCGTCGAGGCTCGGCGTTACCTGATCTATCTCGTCCGCCCCCTCGGCAACCCGGTCCGCGCGCTCCTCGGCGCCTCGTACCGCTCGGGGGAAATCACCCGCCACTTCGCCGACGCCAACCTGGGCAGCAACGGCATCGTCCTGCTGATCGACCAGAAACAAAACCTGTTGCAGGCCGTCGCCGGCCCCGCCTCCCGCCGCCCGCGCGTCAACCTGGCCCGCACCGAGATGCTGGAGGCGATGGCGAAGGGTGAAAGCGGCATCTGGACCGGCCCGACCGGCGTCGACAACACGCCGCGCATCCATGCCTGGGCCAAGGTCCCGGGTCGGGACAGCATCGTCGTCGTCGGCACCCCCATCGCCCAGGCCCTGGCCCCGGCCGAGGCGATCGCCGCCGGCACCTATTCCATCGCCGCCATGGCCTCGGGCGTCGTCGTCGCGGCCGGCCTGATCGTGGCCTGGGGCCTCGCGACCCTCCGCGGCAACCGCCGCCGCCAGCGCAACCTGGAACGCGCACAGGCGGACCTCTCCGCCGCACAGGCCGACATGGCCGCGAGCCGCCTGCGCGCCGCCACCGCGACCACGCAACTGCGCGCCCTGCTCGACGGCGTGACCGAGGCCGCGGCCGTGTTCGACGCCGAGATGCGACTGGCAACCTGGAACGACCGCTTCATCGCCGCGTCCGGCCTGCCCGAGGACGCGATCAAGGAAGGCCTGCCGCTGGACGAGATGCTGCGCCGCCAGCACCAGGCCGGCCTGTTCGGAACCCCCGGCACCGACCCGGAAGCCGAGATCGCCCAACGCACCGCGTCCCTGCTGACCGCCGAAGCCCCCGAACCGCTCACCCAGCGCGGCCCCGCCGGCACCCCGATCCCCGTCCTGGCGAAGCGGATGCCCGATACCGGCCTGGTGCTGATCCTGGGCGGCCTCGCGGAATGGCAGGCCCCGCCGCGTCAGGATGCACCCGCGCCGCAACCAGCCCAGGCCGAACCCGCGGCGGAAACCACTGGCGCCGCCAACGTCGTGGAGTGGTAGAACACCCCCCGCATCGACCCAAGGGCCGGCATAACGGCCTCGATCGGAGGAACCCCGCCATGTCCAATCCCCCGGCCCTCGCCGGCATCAAGGTCGCCGACTTCTCCCATTTCATCGCCGGCCCCATGGCCAGCATGATCCTGTCCGACATGGGCGCCGAGGTCATCAAGATCGAGAAGATCGACGGCGGCGACGACTTCCGCCGCCTCGGCCCGACCGCGAAGCCGCAGGAAGGCCCGTCGCGCGAAGGCGCGCCCTACCTCTGGACGAACCGCAACAAGAAGGGCATCGCGCTCGACCTCCGCAAGCCGGAGGGACAGGCGATCGCCCGCGACATCGTGGCCCGCTCCGACATCCTGCTGGAGAATTTCTCAGCCGGCGTGATGGCCCGCTTCGGGCTGGATTACGACACGCTCTCGGCCGCCCAGCCCCGGCTGATCTACTGCGCGGTCTCCGCCTATGGCCGCTCCGGCGCCTTGTCCGACCGGCTGGGCTTCGACCCGATCACCCAGGCGGAAAGCGGGTTCATGTCGCTCAACGGCGAACCCGGCGGTGTCGGCATGCGCGCCGGCCCCTCCATCATGGACATGAGCACGGCGACGATGGCGTCCAACGCCATGCTGGGCGCACTGTTCGCCCGCGAGCGCACCGGCCGCGGCCAGTATGTGGAATGCGCCCTGTTCGACCAAGCCGTCACCATGACCGGCTTCCACGCCATGAACTACCTGGTCAGCGGGCAGGAACCCCAGCGTTTCGGCAATGACAGCCGCGACACCGTCCCCACCGCCGCCTTCCAGACCGCCGACGGCCCGATCTACATCGCCTGCGCCAATGACCGGACCTGGCAAAGGCTCGCCGAACAGGTGCTGGGCCGGCCGGACCTCGCGGCGGAGTACGCCACCACCGCGTCCCGCATCCGCGACCGTGACCGGATCCTGGCCCTGGTGCAGGACATCCTCCGCACCCGCCCCCGCGCCGCCTGGCTGGAGCCGATGCGCAAGGCCGGCGTCCCCGCGGGCGCGATCAACACGGTGAAGGAGGCCTTCGACGGCCCCGACATTGCCGAACGCGGCCTGGTGAGCCACATCCCCCACCCGACCCTGGGCACCGTGCCCAACATCGCATTGCCCATCCGCATGGCCGGCACGCCTTTGGTGCCCCCGGTCGCCGCGCCGACGCTGGGCCAGCATTCGGTCACGGTTTTGCGCGACACCCTGGGCTATGATCAGGCCCGGATTGACGCCCTGCTCGCCGACTGCGTCATCGCCTGATCCCCCTCTTGCCAAGGTTCCGCCGCTGACCACGCACGCACGCCCCGACCCCGACACCGCCCGCGCCTGGGTGCGGCTGCCGTCGGGGCGGCGGCTGGACCTGCTGAACCCCACCCCCTTCGACTGGACGGATGAGGATCTGGCGATCGGCCTCGCCCGCACCTATCGCTGGGGCGGGCACTCGCTCTGGCCGCATCCGCTGTCCGTCGCCCAGCATTCCCTGCTGGTCCTGGCTCTGCGCCGCGACGCCAGCCCCACCGGCCTGTCCGACGCCGTCGCCCTGCGCGAATTGCTGCACGACGCCGATGAGGGGCTGCTGGGCTTCGACCCGATCTCTCCCCTGAAGCCCTTCCTCGGCCCCGGCTACGCCGCTTTGGCCGAACGCCTGCGCGCCGCCATCGCCAGCCGCCACGGCCTCCCGGCCTGGACGGTCGCGGACCACAAGTCCCACAAGCGCGCCGACCGCGTGGCCGCGGCGTCCGAGGCTGTCCACGTCGCCGGCTGGACGCCCACCGAGGTCCGCGCAACCCTCGGCATCCGTGACCGGATCACAGACAGCGACCCCCTCGCCGCCTGGTTCGACGTACCGCCATGGGAGCCATGGCCCGCCGACCAGGCCGCCGAACGCTTCCTGACAGTGATGCGCCGCCTGTCGCCCAACGCCTGAGGCCGCATCTTCGGTCGCCAGACGCCCCGACTTGGCGTATCCGTGCGCCCCGACATCCCGGCCGCCAGCAAACTCCCGAGACCATACCCATGACCCACGATATCTACGCCCGCATGCGCGACACCGTCCTGGCCGCCCTGAAAGGCCTCGACCCGTCCTTGCCGCCGGAGATCGCGGACCGGGTGGAGGTCACCCCCGCGCGCGACCCCGCGCATGGCGACATGGCGACCAACGCCGCGATGGTCTGCGCCAAGGCGATGCGCCAGCCGCCGCAGAAGATCGCCGCCGCGCTCGTGGCCTTCCTGGGCGAGGCCCCGGAGATCGAGGAAGTCACCATCGCCGGACCCGGCTTCGTCAATATCCGGATCGAGAAGCCGGCCTTCCGCGCGTTGCTGCCGGTGATCCTGACGCACGGAGAATCCTACGGCGACAGCACCGCGGGCCACGGCCGCCGGGTGAACGTCGAATACGTCTCGGCCAACCCCACCGGCCCCATGCATATCGGCCATTGCCGCGGCGCCGTCGTCGGTGACGCACTGGCCAACCTGATGGCCAAGGCCGGCTTCCAGGTCACCAAGGAATACTACATCAACGATGCCGGCGCGCAGGTCACGGCACTCGCCTGGGCCGCCTACTGGCGCTACCTCCAGGCCATCGGCACGCCGCTGACCGAGGAGGAATTCTCCGCCCAGGTCCCCGGCGGCCTGCAATATCGGGGCGACTATCTGGTGCCCGTCGGCGCCGCCTTGGCGACACAACATGGCGCCAGCCTCGCACAGCCCGACCTCGGCATCGCCGCGCCCGAGAACTGGATCGACCTGGTCCGCGATGCCACGATCGACCTGATGATGGCCGAAATCCGTGAAGACCTGGAGCTGCTGGGCGTCCGCCAGGACGTTTTTTCCTCGGAACGGGCGCTGGTCGCCTCGGGCGCGGCCGACGCGACGATCGACCGGCTGGCGGCCGATGGGCTGATCTATGAAGGCGTGCTGGAACCGCCCAAGGGCAAGACCCCGGACGACTGGGAACCCCGCCCGCAGACATTGTTCCGCAGCACCCAGTTCGGCGACGACGTGGACCGGCCGCTGCGGAAATCCGATGGCTCCAACACGTATTTCGCCAACGACATCGGCTACCACGCCAACAAGCTCGATCGCGGCTTCGACATGCTGATCGACGTATTGGGCGCCGATCACGGCGGCTATGTCCCCCGCATGCGCGCCGCCGTGCAGGCCCTGTCCGGCGGCGGCACGAAGTTCGAGGCGGTGCTGTGCCAGATCGTCCACATCATGCGCGGCGGCGAGCCGGTGCGGATGTCCAAGCGCGCCGGCACCTACGTGACCCTGCGCGACCTGCTGGAGGAAGTCGGCCGCGACGCCGTCCGCTTCACCATGCTGACCCGCAAGGCCGACGCGCAGATGGAATTCGACCTCGACCAGGCGATCGCCCAGACCCGCGACAACCCCGCCTTCTACGTCCAGTACGCCCATGCCCGCTGCCGCTCCGTGCTGCGGTCGGCGGTCGAGATGTTCGGCGCCGCGGCGATCGAACCGGCCATCCTCGCCACCGCGCCGCTTGACAGCCTTGACGACGAGTCGGACCTGACCCTGATCCGCCGCCTCGCGACCTGGCCGCGCACCGTGGAAGCCGCCGCTTTGGCCCGAGAACCGCATCGAATTGCGTTTTTCCTCTATGACTTGGCGGCCGACTTTCATATGCTGTGGAACCGAGGCAGGGACAACGCGACCCTCCGGTTTCTGCAACCCGACCAACCAGCCGAAACACAGGCTCGGCTGGCCCTGGTGGCGGCGACCGCGATCGTGATTCGGTCCGGCCTTGGGGTGATGGGCGTCACGCCCGTCGAGGAAATGCGCTGATCCCGCCGGCCCCCGTCCGGCTGGCGGTCGGCCAGGTCAAGGATGCGCGCCGTGTCGGACGATCTGTCCATACCAAGTCCCGCCGCCTACCGCCCGCCCAACCGCGCGCGCGGCCTGTCACCCGACACCAAGCGCCGGATGGTCATCGCGGGGGGCCTCCTCGGCGCCGCGATCGTCGTCGGCGGCACGGTCGCCCTGATCGGCCGCTCGACCGGTGAGGTCCCGGTGATCCAGGCCGACCAGAGGCCGATCCGGGTCAAGCCGGAGAACCCCGGCGGCCTGCAGATCGCAGGCGTGAACAACGAAATCTATTCCGACGGCGACACGCGCGGGGGTGCGCGCCTCGCTCCGGCGGCCGAGGCGCCGAACCCCGCCGCCTTGCGCGCGCCGCCGCCCGAGGCGCAGCCCGCCGAAACCCCGCGCCCCGACCTGCTGGCCGCGCCCCGGACCGCTCCTGCCCCCGCCCCCCAGGCGCCGGCTGCAAAGCCGGTGGCACGCACCGCGCCGCCCGCCGGAACCGCGCCCGCGACAACCACCGCCCAGACACCGTCCGCGCCATCCGCCGCGACCCCGAAGCCCGCAACCCCCGTCGCCCCCACGGCACAGCGCGTGGAACCAGCCAAGCCAGCCCCGGTCCCCGCGCCCACCGCCGACACGCCGGCCCGCGCGCAGGGCGGCCGCATCTCGGTCCAGTTGGCCGCCGTGCAGTCCCAAGGCGCCGCGCAGGCCGAATGGGTGGCCCTGCAGCGCCGCCTGCCCGATCTGCTGGGCAGCCGCCAACCGGTCTTCCCGAAGACCGAGCGGGACGGCAAGACGTTCTGGCGCGTCCGCACCGCCGGTTTCTCGGATGTCGCCGAGGCGCGCGGTTTCTGCGAACGTGTCCGCGCCAAGGGCGCCGCCTGCGCGGTCGCCGAATTCTGAGGAAACCCGCCATGTCCCCGTCCAACTGGCAAAAGCGCAAGGTCGGCCGCACCGGCCTGGAAGTCACCACCGTCGGCCTCGGCACCGCCACCATGGGCGGCAGCCGCGTCCCGGTCTCTCGCGCCGAGGGCGAGGCCATGGTCGCCGCCGCCTGGAAAGCCGGCCTGCGCTATGTCGACACCGCGCCCTATTACGGCGTCGGCGCGGCGGAACGGCGGGTGGGTGACGCGATGCGCGAGTACCCGCGCGACGAATGGGTGCTGTCGACCAAGGTTGGACGCCTGCTCCGCCCGACCAGCCGCACCGGCCCCTCCCCCGACGGGCGCCTGTCGCCGCTGCCGTTCGAGCCGATCTACGACTACTCCTACGACGCCATCATGCGATCGGTGGAGGACAGCTATCAGCGCCTCGGCTTGGCCCGGATCGACATCCTGTATGTCCACGATATCGGCGTCTACCAGCACGGGGCGGAGGTCAACGCCGCCCACATGAAGGTCCTGCGGGACAGCGGCTACAAGGCGATGGAGGAACTGCGCCGGACCGGCGTCGTCAGCGCCATCGGCCTGGGCGTTAATGAAAAGGAAGTCCTGATCGACGTGATGGACTTCGGCGATTGGGACGTGTTCCTGCTGGCCGGCCGCTACACGCTGCTGGAGCAGGGACCGCTCGATGATCTGCTGCCGATGTGCCAGGCGCGCGGGACCTCCATCGTTGTCGGCGGGCCGCTGAATTCCGGCATCCTGGCCGGGCGGGACACCTGGAACTACGCCACCGCCCCGGCCGAGGTCGTGGACCGCGTGCGCCGCATCCAGGCCGTGTGCGATGCCCATAAGGTGCCGCTGCCGGCCGCCGCGCTGCAATTCCCGCTCGCCCATCCGGCGGTCTGCGCGATCATCCCGGGGCCACGGACGGCGGCCGAGTTCGACGAAAACCTGCCGCTGTTCACCATGCCGATCCCGGCCGGCCTGTGGTCGGACCTGAAGACGGCGGGCCTGCTGCATCCGGGCGCCCCGACGCCGGCCTGACCCGCCAGTGCCGGTTCATTGCCGTTTGTTTTCATTCTGGGACACGCCGCCCGTCGCGGCACTTGCGCCGATGGCACGCCGGGTGCATTGAAAACCCACCGAGAGAGAATGTCGTCCCCGATCCTGGACGCTCGGACGCGCATGGGCTTTCTCGGCCGAAGAACGGGGGATCATGACGGATGCGCCTTGCGGTGCTGAAAGAGCGGCGTGCTGCCGAGGCACGCGTCGCGGCGACGCCTGAGACCGTGAAGCGCCTGATTGGCCTGGGTCTGACGGTCGCGATCGAGGCCGGCGCGGGCGCGGGGGCTTCGATCCCCGATGCCGAATTTGCCGCCGCCGGTGCCGAAATCACGGCCGATCCAGCGACCACCCTGGCCGGTGCCGGCATTGTCTTCGCCGTGCAGGCCCCCTTGCCTGACGAACGCGCCTTGATCCCGCGCGGCGCCCTGCTGGTCTGCACCGCCGGCGCCTTTGGGGACCCCGACCTGGTGCCCAGCCTCGCGGCAGCCGGCATCGATGCCGCGGCGATGGAGTTGCTGCCCCGCATCACCCGCGCGCAGTCGATGGACGTACTGTCCAGCCAGGCGAACCTCGCCGGCTATCGCGCCGTCGTTGAATCCGCGACCTCCTTCCAGCGCGGCTTTCCGATGATGATGACCGCGGCCGGCACCGTCCCGCCCGCCCGCGTCTTCGTGATCGGCGCCGGCGTCGCCGGGCTCCAGGCCATCGCCACGGCCCGCCGGCTGGGCGCGATCGTTTCGGCCACCGACGTGCGGCCGGCGGCGAAGGAGGAAAT
>CANJSR010000199.1 GCA_947476855.1 Acetobacteraceae bacterium | reverse complement strand
GGCCAGCAGATAGGTGGTCGCGGTGAACAAAGCGGTGAAGAAATAAACCTCGATCGCGGCGGTCCCGGTCCAGAACTGGATCGTCACGGTCGGGGCGTCGGCGTAGTACATGATCCAGGCGCCACCGGTCCAGAACGCGATGAACAGCCAGACCAGGTGTTTGGACACCTTGCGCCAGACGGTGTCGAGCGTGACATCGGCGGCGTCGCGCTTCATCCGTTCGTTGCGGTCGCCCTCGATTCGACGTTCGACCCACATGAACAGGTCGGTCCAGACCGTCTGCGGGCAGGCATAGCCGCACCACACCCGGCCGACCAGGCTGGTGACCAGGAACAAGGTCACCGCGCCCATGATCAGCAGGCCGGCCAGATAGTAGATGTCCTGCGGCCAGAACACGAGGTTGAACAGATAGAACCGCTCATGCGCCAGATCGAGCAGGATCGCTTGGTTGGCCTGGTTCGGCCCGCGATCCCACCGGATCCATGGCATCACATAATAGAGCGTCAGGCAGAAGATCAGGACCGCCCATTTGAAGCGCCGGACCGGACCCTGGACCGACTTCGGATAGACCTTCACGCGGTTGGCGTACAGGTGCTGTCCGGCTTCTTCCTGTTGGATCTGGCGTTCCCGATCGACCTTGCTGATACGCGACACCGATGTGCTCCTATTCGCCGCCGCCGAGGCCGTGGACGTACAGTGTCACGGACTTGATGGTGGCGGCGTCCAGACGTGTATTCCACGGCGGCATCATGCCATGACGTGGGCTGTTGATCTGCGCGATGACCGCGGCCCTGTCATCGCCGAACAGATGGGTCTTCGACGCCAGCCGGGGCGCACCCTGCGTGCGATCGCCCTGGCCCTTGTCGCCGTGGCAGACTGCGCAGTTCTCGGTATAGATCTTCTCGCCGGCCGCCATGTCGGCATTGGCTACCGGCGTGCCGTAGAACGCCATGACGTAGTCGGCGACTGACGCGATTTCGGCGGGCTTGAGAATGCCATCCGCGCCGAACCGGGGCATCTGGCTCTGGCGGCTGTCGTCGCCGGGGGCCCGGATGCCGTGGGTCACGGTCTTCTGGATGTCCTCCAGCGAGCCGCCCCACAGCCAGTTGCCGGCCGCGAGCGCCGGGTAGCCCGGGTTGCCGCCGCCGCCGGCCCCATGGCAGGGCTGGCAGTTCTCCGCGAAGGCCACGCGCCCGGCCGTCATCGCGGCCGCCATCAACTGCGGGTCCTTGCGGATGTCGTCGAAGGACAGGGCCTTGATCTTGTCCATGTAGACCGCACGCTTGGCCGCGATGGCGGCGACGTCGGCATCCACGGCGTTGCGGGACGAGTAGCCCAGGATGCCTTTCGTGGCCCCTCCGAACCAGGGGATCGCGGGATACAGGACGAAGTAGACCATCGACCAGGCGATGGTCGCATACAGGATGTAGACCCACCACTTCGGCAGCGGCTGGTTCAGTTCCTTGACCCCGTCCCACTCATGACCCGTGGTCATGTGACCGGTGACGGCGTCCTTTTCGATCTTTGTTGGCACGACGGGTCTCCTAGCGGTCGTCGTCAAGCGGGATACGGGCGTCCTGTTCGAAGCGCTTCTTGCGGCCGGGCCAGAACGTGGTCACGACGATCAGCAGGAAGGCGAACATCATCAGCGGCCCGGAATGGTCGCGCAGCCAGAGAAGCATCGAGGTGAGTTCCATCGCGGCCTCCTATTGCCGGGGCTTTTCGTTCGCCGGATCGGCGAAGTCGACCATGGTGCCAAGCACCTGGAGATAGGCGACCAGCGCGTCGAGTTCCGTCACCGTGCGGCCGTTGCCGGCCACCGTGACCGCCTTCGGATAGCGCTTGAGCAGGGCGGCGTTGTCGGCGGCCGGATCGGCCTGCGTCCGCGCGTCGGCGACCGCGTTGGCCATCTGGTCGTCCGAGTAGGGCACGCCCACCATCCGCTGCGCGCCCAGGCGCCGCGTCAGGTCGGTCATGTCCAGCTCGTTCCGCGCCAGGAACCCGTAGGACGGCATCAGCGATTCCGGCACGACCGAGGTCGGCTTGATCAGATGCGCGTAGTGCCAGTCGTTGGAGTACTTCCCGCCGACGCGCGCCAGGTCCGGCCCGGTGCGCTTGGAACCCCACTGGAACGGGTGGTCATACATGCTCTCGGCCGCCAGGGAGTAATGGCCGTAGCGCTCCACCTCGTCCCGCAGCGCGCGGATCTGCTGGCTGTGGCAGGCGTAGCAGCCTTCCCGGATGTAGATGTCGCGGCCGCGGGATTCGAGCGGGGTGTAGGGACGGATGCCCTTCACGTGCTCGACGGTCGTTTCGATCCGGTAAAGCGGCACGATCTCGACCAGGCCGCCGATCGAGATGACGATCAGCGTGAACACCAGCAGCAGGACGGCGTTCTTCTCGATGGTTTCATGACGGATGAACATCGGATTACGCTCCCGCCGCCGCCAGCGCTTCCCGGTCCGACACGGGTCGGGCGGTCACGGGGCTGCGGACTGTCTGGATGAGGTTGTAGACCATGATCAGGGCCCCGGTGAGGAACAGCACACCGCCCAGGAACCGGATCACATAGTAGGGGTGCATCGCGTTCACGGACTCGGCGAAGGAGTACTGGAGGAACCCGAAGCTGTCATAGGCGCGCCACATCAGGCCCTGCATGATGCCGGCGACCCACAGCGCGCTGATGTAGAAGACGATGCCCAGCGTCGCGATCCAGTAGTGCCACGACACGAGCTTGTTGGAGTAAAGACGCTCCCGCTTCCACAGCACCGGCACCAGATAGTAGATCGCGCCGAAGCTGATGAAGGCGACCCAGCCAAGGGCGCCGGAATGGACGTGGCCGATGGTCCAGTCGGTGTAGTGCGACAGCGCGTTCACCGCGCGGATCGACATCACCGGACCCTCGAAGGTCGACATGCCGTAGAAGCCGACGGCGGTGACCGAGAAACGTAGCCCCGGGTCGGTCCGCAGCTTGTCCCAGGCACCCGACAGCGTCATCAGGCCGTTGATCATGCCACCCCAGGACGGCATCCACAGCATGATCGAGAACGCCATGCCCAGCGTCTGCGCCCAGTCGGGCAAGGAGGTCCAATGCAGGTGATGCGGGCCGGCCCAGATATACATGAACACCAGGGACCAGAAATGGACGATCGAAATCCGATAGGAATAGACCGGGCGGTTCGCCTGCTTGGGGATGAAGTAGTACATCATGCCCAGGAAGCCCGCGGTCAGGAAGAAGCCCACCGCGTTGTGGCCATACCACCACTGGATCATCGCGTTCTGCACGCCCGAGGCCACGTTGTAGCTTTTGGCGGTGTAGATCGACACCGGCAGTGCCAGGTTGTTGCCCAGATGCAGCACGGCGATCGTCAGAATGAACGCCATGAAGAACCAGTTGGCGACGTAGATATGCGGTTCCTCGCGCAGGAACACGGTGCCGATGAACACCACCGCGTAAAGCACCCATACCAGCGTCAGGAACAGGTCCAGGTGCCATTCTGGTTCAGCGTATTCCTGGCCCTGGCTGTAGCCCATCACATAGGACAGCGCCGCCATGACGATGAAGAACTGGTAGCCCCAGAAAATGAAATTCGCCAGCGCCTCCCCGCCGAACAACCGTGCTCGGCAGGTCCGTTGGACGATGTAGAACGATGTCGCGAACAGCGCGGAACCGCCGAACGCGAAGATCGCCGCCGAGGTGTGCACGGGGCGCAATCGGCCGAAATTCGTGAAGGGTAGGCCCAGGTTCGCGACCGGCCAGGCAAGCTGCGATGCGATCACCACGCCCACCAGGAACGCGACCACGCCCCAGAACATGGTGGCGATCACGAACTTGCGGACCACGTCCTCGTTATACGTGATCGACGGATAGCCGCCCTGCGCGACCGCCGTGGCGTACGCCGCCTGCTTCAGTTCAATCTTGTCGTAATGTCGCTTCACCAGCCCGACCACGAATACGGCTGAGAACCCGGCCAGCGACAGGCCGAACACATACATGCCGTCATCCGTGGCACCCGATCCCAGCACCAGACCGATCAGGCCCAGAACCGTGACCATCAGGCCGACGAAAAGATCGCTTCCCTCGATTTTCATCTGCAACTCCGGTTGCC
Organism: Acetobacteraceae bacterium; assembly: GCA_947476855.1. Next base: position 4,263 of record CANJSR010000199.1, on the reverse strand, counting down.
ACCGCGCGCGTTTCCCGGACGGGCCTATGTTGAACCGTCCACTGCCACGCTGCCCGCTATGCCGCGGTGCGGCATTGACACAGATCAACGGTACCGGAGGCCTCCCATGCTAGGGGACCGGTTGTGCAGATCATTCCTGAATTCCTGGGCACTTTGTGTGGCGCGATCCCGCTGGAAGGCGGTCTGGTCGTGGGGCTGTTCCTCGCCGGCGCCGCCGGCAGCACGCTGCATTGCGGCCCGATGTGCGGTGGATTCGTGCTGGGGCAGGTCGCGGATCGCCTGGCCGTGATGCCCGCCGGGACGATGTGTGAGCGGCGGCGGATCGGTTCGGCCCTGCTGCTGCCGTACCATGCGGGCCGGGTCCTGACCTATGCCGCGCTGGGTGCCGTCGCCGGGTTCGGCGGGGCGGCGCTGTCGGATGTGCCTTACCTGGCGGCTGGGCTGCTGATGCTGGCCGCGGGGCTGTTCGTGCTCATGGCCTGGCGGCGGAGCGCGGGACGATTCGGGCGGGCCGCGGTTCGGACCCGGGTGCGGCGGGTTCCGGTCGCGGGGGGATTATCCCCCACCCCGGCCCTCCCGCCCAAGGGGGGAGGGCCGGGGTGGATGCCGCTCTCGTTCCCCTGGGGAACGCCGCGCGGGGTTTCGCTGGGGGTTCTGCTGGGGTTTCTGCCGTGCGGGTTCCTCTACGGCGGGCTGGCGGCCGCGGCGGCCAGCCATGATCCGCTGATGGGGGCACTGGGCATGGCGGCGTTCGGGGCCGGCACGATGCCCGCCCTGATCGCCGTCGGGATCGCCGGGCACGCCGCCGGGCGGAAATGGCAGGCAGCCATCGCCTCGGTCGCCCCCTTCGTGCTGGTCGTCAACGCCGCCCTGCTGGTTCTGCTGGCGGTCAAGGGTCTGATGGCCTGAGCCTGGGGGCTATCAAACCTCCAGACCGAGTCGACGAACGCCTATCCCCGGAACCGGGGCACCACCTGCTCGCACATCATCCGCAGGGAGTTGATGACCTGTCCGTGCGGGATCCGCATCCCGCAGTTCAGTTCCGCCAGGATGCCGGTCAGACCCAGTTCTTCTCGTAGCGCGCCCAGCCGGTCGGCGACCATGGCCGGTGTGCCGACGATGATCTTGCTCCGCAGCACCTCGTCATAGTCGATGTTCATCAGCCTCGCGCCGCGTTCGGCCCGGTTCTCGATGGCGCGGGCGCCTTCCTGGGCGGCCGACTGTTCGATCCGGGCGCCGAGGTAGCGGTAGAAATGCATCACGCTTTCCTGCGGTTCCTCCCGCGCCTGTTTCTCGGTCTCGGCGATATAGACCGGCACGCGCAGGAAGATGCGGCCCTTGCCGGGATGGCCGGCCTTGGCCCAGGCCTCCTGGTAGATCCGCAGGTTGGGCACCAGTTCGTTCAGATCGCCGAGCCGGGTTGCGACGAAGATCGGTAGGCCGAGGCGCCCGGTCTGTTCGAACGAGTCGGGGCTGTTCACCGCCATCCGCAACTCGGGGTAGGGTGCCTGGAACGGCTTCGGCGTCACGCAGACGTCGTCGAAATGGTAGAAATCGCCGTGGAAGGAGAACGTCTCCTGCGTCCAGGCGCGCTTGAGGATTTCCATCACCTCGGCAAACCGTTCCCGGCTTTCGGCGTAGGAGATGCCATAGGCCTGGTAGGTCCGCGGGAAGCCTGAGCGGCCGACGCCCATGATCAGGCGGCCCTGGCTGAGGTGGTCGACCGTCGTCGCCTCCTCGGCGATGCGGATCGGATGGCAGAGCGGCAGGACCTGGACGGCGATGCCGATTTTCATGCGCTTGGTCCGCATGGCGATGGCGCTGGCGACCGTCATAGGCGCGGAGATGACCGACCGCTCGGGCGCCGAATGCAGTTCCGCCAGCCACATGACGTCGAGGCCGGATTGTTCGGCGGCATCGACCTGCTCGAAGGACTCCGCGAACGCCTCGGCTTCCGTCTGGCCCGGTCGGCGCTGAAATTCGTGGAACATGCCGAATTCCATGGTCGCGTCTCCCTTGTCTTTCCAGGAGCGTGGACCCTTTCCGGCCATTCTCGCAAGTGGCTAGGCCGCCGCTGTCGCCGGCTGGTCCAGCATCAGTTCGGCCTGTGCCAGGTCGACCGACAGCAGGCGGGACACGCCGCGTTCCTGCATGGTCACGCCATACAGCCGGTCCATCCGCGCCATGGTCAGCGGGTGATGGGTGACGACCAGGAAGCGGGTCCCGGTTTCCCGCACCATGTCCATCAGCAGCAGGCAGAACCGCTCCACATTCGCATCATCCAGGGGGGCATCGACCTCATCGAGGACGCAGACCGGCGCCGGATTGCAGCGGAACACGGCGAAGATCAGCGACAAAGCGGTCAGCGCCTGCTCGCCGCCCGACAGCAGGGACAGAGTCGCCAGCTTCTTGCCCGGCGGCTGGGCGTAGATTTCCAGCCCCGCTTCCAGCGGATCGTCGGAGCCGACCAGGGCCAGATGCGCCCGCCCACCGTTGAACATGCGGCTGAACAACTGCTGGAAGTTGCGGTCGACCTCCTGGAACACCTTGTTCAGGCGCTCCCGCCCCTCCCGGTTCAGATGGCCGATGGAGCCGCGCAGCTTGGCGATCGCCGTGGTCAGCTCGTCGCGGTCCTTGTCGATGGCGTTCATCCGCTCCTCGACCGCCTGGGCTTCCAGTTCGGCGCGCAGGTTGACCGGGCCCATCTCCTCCCGCTCCTTTTGCAAACGTTCCAGCTTGCGGCGGGCCTTTTCCTCGGTGTCCTGGGTGACCTCGGCCGGCGGGTCGGGCAGCGCGGGGTTGGCGCCGAGGCGTTCCAGGATGCGTTCGGCGACGGTGCCCCAGGCGTGGTCGGCCTGCTGCTTGGTGGCCTCGGCGCGCACCAGGTCTTCCCGGGAGGATGCCAGTTTGGACTCGGCCGAACGCCCGGCCCGGTCGGCGGCGTCGGAGTCGTTGACCGCGCGGTTCAGGATGTCCGCGGTGCGCTTGTGTTCGGCCTCGGCCGCCTGCAACGCGTCCAGCGCTTCGGTGCGGCGGGCGGCGATGGCGGCGGGTGCGGCTTCCAGGGTGGCCTGTTCGTCCTGGGCATTGGCCAGGCGGGCAGTGAGGTCGGTGACCCGTTCGGCGGCGTCGCGGGCGCGTTCGGCCCAGCCGGTCCGTTCGGCGGCGATCACCTTCAGGCGGTTGGCGCGGGCATTGTGCTCCCGGACTAGGGTTTCCTTGGCGGCGCGGGCGCTGGCGTCCCGAGCGCGGGCGGCCGAGAGGGTGGCGCGGGCGGCTTCCACCGCCTGACGCAGGGCGGCGATGTCGGGCAGGTCGGCATGGGCGGCGCGGGCCTGGGCCAAAGCGGCCTCGGCTTCGTCCCGTTCCCCGGTCATCCGGCCCAACTGGTCGTCGGCGGCGGCGAGGCGCGCGGCGGCGGTCGCGGACTGGTTCCGCAACGCCGCCAACGCCGCTCGGGCGCGTTCGAGCTTCTGTTCCAGGTCCCGGCGGGCGTTGCGGGCCTGCTGTTCGGCCTGGGTCGCGGCCTGGGCGGCGGCTTCGGCTTCCGTCCGAGCGGCGCGGGCGGCGACTGCGGCTTGTTCGGCCTCGGCCAGTCGGGATTTCAGGCCAGCGAGGCGGTTGCGCTGTTGGAGGCGCACGGCGGCGGCCGTCGGGGTGCCGGCACGAATGGTATAGCCATCCCACCGCCAGATCGCCCCGGCACGGGAGACCAATACCTGTCCCGGCGCCAGATCGGACTGATGGGCGGCACCGAATACATCGTCATCGACCAGGCCGATCTGCGACAGCGCCCGCGCCAGCACCGGCGGCCCCTTCACCAGCGTATCCAGCGCGACGGCACCTTCCGGCAGGACGGGCGTCGGATCGAAGGCCGGCAGTTCCCGCCAGTGGCGCGCGGCGGCGGGGTTGAGGGCGGAGGTGAGTTCCTCCCCCAGCACGGCACCAAGCGCGGCTTCCAAGCCGGCCGGCACCGTCAGGGCGTCGACCATCGGCGGCCAGCGCTCGCCGTCCTTCACCGCGAGGATCTCCGCCAGCGCCTGGCATTCGGCGGCCAGACGGGCACGGGTGGAATCGGCCGTGGTCTGCGCCTCGCGCACGCTGCCCAGCCGGGCGGTGGTCGCGGCCCGCGCCTGTTCGGCGGCTTCCAGGGCCACGCGCGCGGCGGCGAGATCGCCCTCGGCCTGGACCGAGTCGTCGGTGGCCTTGGCCAGCAGCGCCGGATCGACCTGCTGGGCGGCGACGCGGGCGCGTTCGTCATTC
>CANJSR010000198.1 GCA_947476855.1 Acetobacteraceae bacterium | reverse complement strand
GGCATGGTCGATCGTTACCGGCAGAACAAGGTCGAATGGGTGATCGACAAGAAGCAATCGGGCGGCGGCCCCCTGCTCAACCTCGGCGTTCACTTCACCGACCTTTGCCGCGTGATGCTCGGCGGCGCGGACCTGAACGTGACGAGTGCCATGATATCGAACCGCGCCGAGGGGCTGAGCATCGAGGATCATGCCGTCGTGCTGATGCAGGGCGGCGGGGCGAGCTGCATGGTGGAGACGGGGTATCTGTATCCGGCGCCGAACTCGGTGTTCGACATGCATTACAGCATCCGGACCGAGAAGCATTACTTTGCCGCGCGCGACAATGCGACGCTGGAGATCATGACGAATGATCGCAAGCGCTCGGTGCGGGAGATGAAACTGACGAACGTGTTCTTCTACCCCGAGTTCGTGCGCGACACGCTGCGCCGGCTGCGGGACGGGCGGCCGCCGATCGCGGACCTGACGGACAATGCGCGGGCGGTGGAACTGGTGGAAGCGGCGTATCGGTGGGGCTGAGGGACGATCAGCCGGCGACGGGCCCTTCATCCGCCATCCCCGCGACAAGCGCGGGGATGGCGGGAAGGGGCCGTTAGACTACTTGTTCTTCCAGTCCGGCTTCCGCTTCTCGGCGAACGCCTTCGGGCCTTCGATGTAGTCCTGGCTTTCGATGTTCTCCTGCTGCGCCGGGTAAACCGTGCGCATCGCGGTTTCCAGCTTCTGCTCATCCAGGCCCATATAGGACGCCTGCTTCGACGCCCGCACGGCCTTGGGGGAGCATTCCAGGATCATCGCGGCCCAGCGCTTGGCGGCTTCCAGTGCCTGGCCTTCCGGCACGACCTCGGTCACGAAGCCGAGTTCGAACCCTTCCTTCGCCGGCACGCGCCGGCCGGTCAGGATCATCCCCATCGCCTTCTTGATCGGGATCGTCCGCGGCAGGCGATGCACGCCGCCGCCGCCGGCGATCAGGCCAACCCGAGGCTCGGGCAACGCAAAGATCGCGTTTTCCGCCGCGATGATGATGTCGCAGGCGAGCGCGGTTTCAAATCCGCCGCCCATGGCGACGCCGTTCACCGCGGCGATCATCGGCTTGAAGTTGTCGAACCTGTGGCAGATGCCGGCGAAGCCGCGCGGGCCGTTCGGCCGCCTTTTGCCCGCCGCCTGCACCTTCAGGTCGTTGCCGGCCGAGAAGGCGCGTCCGCCGGCGCCGGTGATGATGCCCACCCACAGGTCGTCGCGTTCGGCGAACTCATCCCAGACGCGGGCAAGTTCGTCGTTGGCGTCGGCATGCAGCGCGTTCAGCACCTCCGGCCGGTTCAGCGTGACGATGCGAAGCCGGCCTTCATCCTGGACCGTGCAGTATTCCGTTTTCATCCGGCAATCACCTTGTCGTTCTTGAGCGTTCCGATCGTGCCTTCGTCCAGCTTCAGCCAGTCAGCGAGCACATCGCCCGAATGTTGCCCCAGCAGCGGCGCGGGACCGACCGGCGGAGGCTCGCCACCGAAACGAACGGGCCAGCCGCTCATGGTATAGTCACCGATGGCGGGGTGCTTCATCGTCTGGCGGATCTTGCGGTCCTGGAATGACGTGTCATCGGCCAGTTCCCGCGTATCCAGCACCGCGCCCGAGGGGATGGTCGCACCGCTGACCAGTTGCATCGCCGTGTGCTTGTCGTGCTTGCGCGTCCATTCGGACACGATCGCGTCGACCTCTTCCCGGTTGTCGGTGCGCGCGGCCGGGGTGGCATAGCGCGGATCGCCGATCAGGTCCTCGCGTCCCATCACCTTGAGCAGGCGCGTCCAGTGTTCCGGGTTCGCCGCCGAGGTGTAGATATAGACGTAGTCGTTCGGCCCGCCGCCCTTGCAGGGATAGACGCCGATCGGCGGGTTGCCGCCGCCCACGGTCTTCGATCCGGCGCGGGGCGCGGGCTTGCCGTCGGTGCGTTCCATGTAGGTGAACGCATTACGGATGTAGTGCATGATGGAGTCCTGCATCGCGAGTTGCAGGTGCTCTCCCTCTCCGGTCCGCATGCGGCGGACATAGGCGCCGAGGATGGAGATCGCCATCAGCATGCCGGTGCCGGTATCACCGATCGTCGCGCCTGGCTTGCAGGGCGGACCGTCCTCTTCGCCGGTGATCGACATCAGGCCGCCGCAGGCCTGTGCGATCATGTCGAAGGCGAGGCCTTTCTCAAACGGGCTGCCGGTGCCGAAGCCCTTGATCTGGCAGAAGATGATGCCCGGGTTGATCGCCTTGATGACGTCATAGCCCAGGCCGAGGCGTTCGATCGCGCCGGGGGCGAAGTTCTCGATCATCACGTCGGCCTGCTTGGCCAGGTTCTTGACCGTCTCCAGCCCGCGCGGATCCTTCAGGTTGATCGCGATCGAGCGTTTGTTCGAATTGTATTGCAGGAAGTAGAACGCGTCCTTGTCCGGGCTGCTGCGGCCCGACGAACGGCCGGGATCGCCCGCGCCCGGGTTTTCCACCTTCACCACGTCGGCGCCGAGCCAGGCGAGGGATTCGGTGCAGGATGGGCCGGCCTCGAACTGGGTGAGGTCCAGGATTTTCAGACCCTTAAGGCAGTTTTCTCCGCTCATGACTTGTCTCCTCCGGGAGGTTTGATCGGAACCTTACGCCTGCTTTGCCCGCCGCGTCGAGGCTGGCTGTCAAAGCCAGAACCGCCGATACAGCTTTTCCGCTGAATCGAGTTCGCTGGTGGAGGTGACGCGGAGCGCTTCGAGCAGGGCTGGCACGCCCATTTCCTCCAGCGACCACGACAGCATTTCCGTGACCAGGTCGGCGTACTTGTCGTCGATGAAGGTTGATGTGGGATCGAGGTTGGTGATGCAGGCGAGGCCCGTAGGCTGTGCGTCCAGCACGGTGATCCGCAGGTCGGGGCGGCGGCGGATCAGCAGCAGCAGCGTGCGCCAGACGTCGCCGGTCCACCAGTTGTGGTGGACGGGAAGGATCGTCTTCTCGGTAAAGGTCCGTTTCGCGATGGCCGCTTCCACGGGCACGCAGTCATGCAGCATGACCACGGCGTTCCGCTTGCAGGCCTTTTCGATATTGGCGAAATCCCGCAGCAGGAATTCGCACAGGTGCATCCCATCCAGGAACGCCATGTCCAGCGGCCCGCCCAGGATTGCCTTGGGGTCGAAATCCTCGAAGAACCGATCACTCGACATTTGATAGAAATGAATCTGGCTTTTCTTGCCGATGACGTCGCGCGTGATCTCGAACTTCGGATCGATCGAGATCGTCGGGCACTCGGCCAGCACCAGGGAGTCCCCGCGCAGGCTGCCGATTTCCAGATAGCGGCGGGGGTTCAGCGCGCGATGCAGCAGGCGCAGGATGTCCAGATACGCGGCGCCGCGCAGGTCGGGCGCGACGGCGGGTGCGGGCGGTTGCCCCAAGGCCATACTCACGAACGAAAATCCTCCAGTGCTGGTCGGGCGGCGGTGGTCGTGTCGCGGCGGGGGGGCGGTCCCCCCTCCTTGCGCGCCACCTTAGTCATGGGTCCCGCCCGGGTGAAGCGCGCGTTGGACAGCGGCCAGGGGCGGCGGTAATCTTGGAAGGAAGTGAATGGAGGAAGCCCAATGATGCGCGTTGAACCCACCGGTGCGGTCCTCGGTGCGTCGATCCATGGCGTCGACCTGACGCAGCCCATCGACCGGGCCACGTTCGGCCAGATCCTGAACACGTTGGGCCGTTACGGGGTCGTTCGCTTCCCCGGACAGCAGATCGAGCTTGGGGACCTGAAGCGGTTTTCCGAGATGTTCGGTGAAATCCAGGGCAACCCGATCAGCACGATCAACCGCGACCGGCCGTTTCCGGAAATCGGCATCCTGTCCAACGTGAAGGAAAACGGCGCCTATATCGGCAGCCCCGACGCGGGACAGGACTGGCACACCGACATGTCGTACCGCGACGTGATGGGGTTCGTGAACGTGCTGTACGGGTTGAAGATCCCGCGCCGCGACGGCAAGACGCTGGGCGGGACCGAGTTCTCGAACATGCACATGGTCTATGACGCGCTGCCGGCGGACATGAAGCACCGGCTGGACGGCATGACGGTGTCCCACAACTTCGAGAAGTTCTGGGAGAACATGCGCCAGAACCACGGCAGCGACCGCCCGGCCATGACCGACGAACAGCGCCGCCGGCGCCCCGGGGTGGTGCATCCGCTGTTCCTGACGCATCCGATCACCGGACGGAAGGTGCTGTATTGCAACCCCGGCTATGCGATGCGGATTAATGAACTGCCGGAGAAGGAGAGCCAGGAGACACTGGATTTCCTGTTCGAATTCCAGCTTCGCCCGCAATTCCGTTACACGCATTCCTGGACCGAGAATGATCTGCTGATCTGGGACAACCTCGGCACGATCCATCGCGCCATCGCGGATTACCGCCCGGACGAAATCCGCCTGATGCGGCGCTGCCAGGTGATGGCGACGAAGGTGTTCCTGCCCAACTTCCAACAGGTCGCACGCGACGCTCGACAGATCGCGGCATAAGGGGAAACGACGATGCGTTGGCTGCGCTTTTCCAAGGACGGTCGGACCGCCTACGGGTCGGTTGCGGGTGATACGGTCACCGAGATCAAGGGCGAGCCCTGGGGGGATGCGACTCCCACGGGCGCGACGCACACGCTGTCGAGCGTGAAGGTCGAGGTTCCGGTCATTCCCAAGACGTTCTATTGCGCCGGCATCAACTACGCCGCGCATATAAGGGAAATGGCGGAAAAGCGCGGCGTGAAGCCGGTGTTCCCGGAAAAGGCCGATATCGGCTACCGCGCCAACAACGCGCTGTGCGCGGATGGGGATGACGTGGTGATCCCCGCCCACGCGCCGCCGAAGATGAACTACGAGGGCGAACTCGTCGTCGTCATCGGCAAGCAGGCCAAGCATCTGACCGAGGACAACGCGATGTCCTGCGTGTTCGGCTACACGGTCGGCAACGACGTGAGCGAACGGACCTGGCAGCGCGGCGACCGCACCTTCTGGCGCGGCAAGAACACCGACACGTTCAAGCCGATGGGCCCCTACATCGAAACCGAAGTCGACCTCGACGCGATGGAGACGGTGATCCGGCTGAACGGCAAGGAGGATCTTCGTTTCAAGACGAACGACATGATCTTCGGCATCGCGCACTACATCGCCGCGATCACGAAATACATCACGCTTGTTCCAGGTGACGTGATCTGGATGGGCACGGACGGGACGTCTCCGGACCTGGTGCATGGCGATGTGGTCGAGGTGGAACTGACCGGGCTGGGCGTGCTGCGGAACCGGTTCGTCAAGGCCGCGGCGTGACCTCGGGGGAATTGGATCATGGGTAAACTGACCGGCAAGGTCGCCATCGTCACCGGCGCCAGCCGTGGCATCGGCCAGGAGATCGCCGAATTGTTCGCCTCGGAAGGGGCCAAGGTGGTCTGCGCCGCGCGCACGATGAATGAGGGCGAGCATCGGATGCTGGAAGGCTCGCTCGCCCGCACGGTGGAAAACATCCGCAAGGCCGGCGGGGAAGCGACCGCGGTCACCGCGGACGTGTCTTCGGAAACCGAGTGCATCGCGCTGGTCGAGGCCGCGCGTCGGGCCTACGGAACGGTCGATATCCTCGTGAACAACGCCGCGCTGAACTACTATCTGCCGACGGAGACCTATCCGACCAGCCGCTGGATGCGCTGTTTTGCCGTGAACGTGCACGCGCCGTTCATGCTGGCGAAGGAAGTGATGAAGGACATGGGCCCGCGCGGCACCGGGGCGATCGTGAACATCAGCTCCGGCGCCGCGATCGGGCCGGGCCGCGGGCCTTATGAGGACCAGGAGGTGCGCGGCGGCGTCATGTATGGCGCCTCGAAGGCGGCGCTGGAGCGGTTCACCCAAGGCTTGGCGCAGGAGGTCTCCCATTACGGCGGGATCAGCGTGACGGCGCTGTCGCCATCCCAGGTGGTGCCGACGCCGGGCACGATCCACTTCAAGCTGGTCACCGGGAACGACGACCCGAAGGGGGAGCCGCCGATCCTGATGGCGCGCGCGGCCCTGCTGCTGGCGAGCGAGCCGGCCGCCAAGATCAACGGGCGGGTGACCTACAGCCAGCAGATCCTGAAGGAATTCGGCTGGATCGAAAGCGGGCAGGGCCGGGGCGTCACGACCCGCGGGTCGGGGTATTCCGAGGTCTGACGGCCAACATCGTCATGGTGGTCCCGCTGGGTGCCGGAGCCACCTTGACGCGTGGGGGTTGGGATCAGCCCTTGTACTTGGAACAATCCGGATCGGGCGCGTTCGGCTCATAGCCCGGCTGGCCGGGGATGCCGTGGCCGGGCTGGACGACGAATTCCAGGTCATCCGGGGAGGGCTTGGCGCCGAACCATTTCTCGGACATCGCCGCGATCGTGCCGTCCTTCTTCATGCATTTCAGCACGTCCTCGATCTGCCCGCGCAGGGCGGCCGAGTCCTTGCGGAATGGCGTCGCCCAATGCGCCCGTGTATCCGCCAGCGTCCAGTCAGCGACGAACATCGGGTTCCGCTTGGCGGCGTAGCGCACGACCGTATTGCCCGCGAGGTTCGCGTAGGCATGGCCGGAGACGACCGCCTGCACCGCGTCGGGGTTGGTGTCGAAGGTCTGGACGGTGAAGCCGTGTTCCTCGCCCATCTTCTTGGCCAGGTTCTCGTAGGGCGTGCCCTTGTTTACGGCGACGACCTTGCCTTTCAGGTCGGCCCAGCCGGTGATCGGGGCGTTGCCCTTTTTGATCCCGAACTGGAACGCGGTCCAGATATAGCCCTGGGTGAACAGCAGGGCCTCGGCGCGTTCCTTGGTCACGGTTGTGGGCGCGGTCAGGAAGTCATAGCGGCCGGACTGCAAGGCGGGGATCAGGCCGGAGAAGCTGGCCGATTCGATGACGATCCCGCGCTTGAGGCGCTTGGCGACTTCGTTGAACAGGTCGATCTGGAATCCCTCCACGCCGCCGCCGAGCTTGGGCATGGCATGGGGGGCGAAGGTGCCGTCGACGCCAGTGCGGAAGGGCGGCTGGTCCTGGGCGGTGGCGGCGCCGGCGAGCAGCATCAGGCCCGCGGCGATTGGTCCGAGGTAGCGGTTCATCTGTCTTCTCCCTGTAGGACTTAGCGGCGTTCCGGGAACAGGCCCAGAAGCCCCTCGGCGCTGGCGGCGCAGCGGCCGCGTTCGGTGATCAGGCCGGTGACCAGGCGGGCCGGCGTGACGTCGAAGGCCGGGTTGGCGCCGGGGCTGCCCAGGGCCGCAACGCGCACCGTGGCGATGGTGCCATCTGGCAGGCGGCCGGTGATGTCGGTGACCTCGGCGGCGGAGCGTTCCTCGATCGGGATTTCGCGCACGCCGTCGGCGACGGTCCAGTCGATGGTGGTGGAGGGCAATGCGACCCAGAACGGGAGGTTGTTGTCCCGCGCGGCCAGGGCCTTGAGGTAGGTGCCGATCTTGTTGGCGACGTCGCCGGTGCGGGTCACGCGGTCGGTGCCGACGATCGCCAGGTCCACCTGGCCGTGCTGCATCAGATGCCCGCCGGCATTGTCGGCGATGACCGTGTGCGGAACACCGTGCTTGCCCAGTTCCCAGGCGGTCAGCGCGGCGCCCTGGTTGCGCGGACGGGTTTCGTCGACCCAGACATGCACGTCGATCCCGGCGTCATGCGCCTTGTAGATCGGGGCCAGCGCGGTGCCCCAGTCGACGGTGGCGAGCCAGCCGGCGTTGCAATGGGTCAGGATGTTCACCCGGCGACCGGGTTTCGCGAAGTCCTGGATCAGCGGCAGGCCGTGGTTGCCGATCGATTCGTTCTGCGCCGCATCCTCATCGACGATGGCGGCGGCTTCGGCGTATGCGGCGTCGACGCGGCCGGCCGGTGGGGTGTTGCGCAGCCTTGTCAGCATCCGGTCGAGCGCCCAGCGGAGATTGACCGCGGTCGGGCGGGTGGCGTTCAGCAAAGCGGCATCCCGCTCCATCGCGTCGGTCGACGGATCGGCCCGCAGCGCCAGGCACAGGCCATAGGCCGCGACCGCCCCGATCAGCGGCGCGCCGCGCACCTGCATGGACTTGATCGCATGGGCGACCTGGTCGCGATCGGTCAGGGTCAGGATATCGAGCGCCCAGGGCAGCTTCGTCTGGTCGATGATGTGGACGGACCAGCCATCGGTCGGATCGATCCAGACCCCGCGATAGGCGACGCCATCAACCTTCATCGCGCGGACACCTTCTGGTGCAGGACACAGACGAGAGTGAACAAGCGGCGGGCGGTGTCGAAATCGATCTCCACCTTGCCGGCCAGGCGCTGGCGCATCAGGTCCGCGCCCTCGTTGTGCAGGCCGCGGCGGCCCATGTCGATCGCCTGGATGCGGGCCTCGCGCCCTTCCTCGACCGCTTTGATGTGGC